>JAWKQN010000005.1:230000-368974 GCA_041390125.1 Gemmatimonadota bacterium
ACGTACCTGTATGGTACGTCGCAGGGAGGCCCCCGGAGCCGGACGACCTCCTGCGCCCGGATCAACACCCCGTCACATGTGGTTGGTGGCGATGGCGTGGGGGCCACACCCGTTCCCATCCCGAACACGGCCGTTAAGCCCCACAGCGCGGATGGTACTGCCGAGGCAGCTCGGTGGGAGAGTACGACGCCGCCAGCCTCATCTCCGAAACGCCCCGCCCGGGTTCGCCCGCGGCGGGGCGCTTCCTTTTCCCATCCCCACACCCCCCACGGCCCGCGCCGCGTTGCGACCGCCGTGGCGCCGGCCACACCGGAGTTGCCGCGGTGGGCTCGCTGCCCCGAAGTTGAGCGCCTTCCCGGCGCTGGCGCAGAGCCCGCCCAAGGACGTGTCACGACCGGCGACAGCCGGCTCGTTCCCCTCGTGCGTATCCAGGAGAGGCGCTGCATGCCCAAGCCGATCGCTGCCCTGGGGGCGCTGGTGGCGGAGCTGGTGGAGGGTCTGGAGGATGGGACCCTCGCGCCCGGCTTCACCCGGCCCCTCCGACGGGGCAGTGCCGAAGGGGAGATCTCCATCGTCCCGAACCCGCGGGACCCGAGCGTCCCGCTCCTGCTGATCACGCTCGAGATCATGGCCGTGCCTCCGGACGGTCGGGGTGCCTTCTTCCGACGTCTGCTCGAGTTGAACGGCACGCTGTTCGGTCGGGCCAGCTTCTGGGTCGGTGGGGATGACCGGGTGCGGTTGGTGGCCGGTCGCCCGATGGAGGACCTCGATCCCTCCGAGCTCGTCGACCTGGTGCTGTGGACCTCCGAGCAGGCGGACCAGTTCGACGACCTGCTCGTGGACGAGTTCGGTGGCGAGGCGCGCCGATGAGCGGCCCGCGGCGCGAACGATCGCACGACATGGCGAACCGCAGCTCCCTGCTGCGCCTGGCGCTGTACTACGCTGCGCTCCTGGGTCTGCTCGTCGTCCTCGCGCGCGCCGCACCGTCGGTGTGGTCGGCCAATTCGCTCGAGCGTCTGCGCGATCTCACGGCTCCCGAAGCCTCCGCCGACGTCACGGTCGGTCTGGACCTCTTCACGGTCTTCCTGTCCGTGGTCTCGTCGCTGCTCATCATGCTCCCGGTCGCGTGGACCTACATCCTCATCAAGCGCCGAGGGGACTACGACCAATCGGTCGTGCACACCCTCCTGGTCCTGCCGGTGGCGGTGACCGGGATCGTGCTGATCGTCCAGAACTCGCTCGCGCTCGCGTTCAGCCTGGCCGGCATCGTGGCGGCCGTGCGCTTCCGCACCACCCTCAAGGACGTCAAGGACGGCGTCTACGTCTTCCTCGCCATCGGGGTGGGCCTGGCGTGTGGCGTCCAGGCGATCGGGGTGGCCGCGGTGGTCTCGGTGGTCTTCAACGCCATCAACCTCGTGCTCTGGGCGCAGGACTTCGGGAACATCTACGCCGACAGTGCGCGTCGCACGCGTGCGCTCAACCTGGGCGAGACGCTGGCGGGGCCCGGTTCGGGGAAGAGCGCGGTCAGCATCGGCGACCGACGCCTCCTCGAGGCCCTGACGCCACGCGACCTGCGTGACGTCGCCGAGCGGATCGCCCGCATGCAGGGTCATCTGGACGCAGAAGCGTCCTCGCAGAAGGAGAAGCGGCGCTACTCCGTCCTGATCGTGCAGGCCAAAGCGGTGGGCATCACGCAGCGCCTCGTGGAGACGCTCCTCGAGCGCATGTGCTTCCGCTGGCGCCTGGCGGAGATCGTCCCGGGAGACGCCTCGACGTCGGTGCTCGAGTACCTGGTCCGGCTGAGGGAGGAGTACACCCCGGGCGAGCTGCTGGACGCCATCCGTGCCGACGGCGGAACGCATGTCCTCGCAGCCGAGATCCGCTCGCTCTCCGGCCTCAAGACCCGCCGCCCGGACGCCGACGACGACTGAGGACGTCAGCGCGCGCCCGGTGCCCCACCGAGCGCGGCGGAGTCCCTGGGGGCGGAAGGTCTCCGGCCCAGGAGCGGGCCCCCGTCCAACCCGTCCGGGACCGCCACACCCATCCACGTGGCCAAGGTCGGCGCCACGTCGACCGCGGAGGCAGCCGTCGGCTCCAGCCCGGGGTCCAACCCCGCTCCCCACAGGACGAAGGGCACGTGCCGGTCGTAGTGGTACGGGGATCCGTGCTGGGTGCCACGGGGCCAGCCCCAGTCGAGCGTGCCTTCGGTCAGGCGGTACCCCACCCCGTAGCGCTCGAGGGTGCTGCCGTACCGGCCGGGGAAGATCGCGTTGCGCTCCAGCACCGCGAACGTGTCCGGGGTCGGCGTCTCGCGGGGCCAGGCCCCGCCGATCCAGTCCAGCGCGCGCAGGGTGTCGACCAGGGCGGACACGGGCTCGGAGCCGCCCTGGAGGGCGCCGCGCACGCCGTCGGAGAAGCGTCGCTGGTCGTCCAGGTCGAGACGCCGGCCGGGGAGGCCCTGGGAGGCCCGCCACTCCGGTGCGTCGAGCACACCGTGGTCGGACGTGAGCGCCACCAGGAGGCGCCCGTCCGGGACCGCGCTCTCGAGGAAGCCCAGGAACGCGCCGAGGGCCGCATCGAGGCGCAGGAGGTTGTCCAGCTGCTCCTGGGAGAGCGGCCCGAAGGCGTGCCCGACGCGGTCCGTCTGCGAGAGCCCCACGGCCAGGTAATCCAACCGGTCCCCGCCGCCGAGCTGCAGCTCCTCGACCGCCGCGCGGGCCACCGCCAGCGTGGCCAGGTCCAGGTCCGGCGTCCGTGCCAGCCAGAGGCCCGGCGAGGAGCCCTCGACGTCGCGCCGGTGCGGGAATGTCGTGTGCACCCCATCCCCCTCCCAGGCGGCCGCGTCCGGCCGGGCGCGCTCCACCACGCCCGCCGGGACGGTGGATTCCCACACCGAGTCGGCCAGCAGCGGGGGCAGCACCCGGGACTGGACGCGGTCGAGCCAGCCGGGATCCCGAGCGGCATACCATGCGGAGGTGACGAAGCGGGCCACGCGCGCATCGTACCAGTAGACGAAGCCGGTCGCCCGCCCGGCCAGGAGCACCGCCGCGCGATCCTTCCCGGCCACCGAGGCGATCCGGGCGTCGGGGTCGACCTGGCGGATCCAATCGGCCAGACCGGGCTGAAGGAGCCGCTCGGGAGAGCCCCCGGCGTACTCCGGTGCGCTCACGAGCGGGGCTTCGCCGTCGACGATGTTCTCCACCGTGCGCCACCCGGTCGAGTCCCGTTCCAGCCAGCCGTTCGCGACGATCCCGTGCCGCGACGGGTGCGTCCCGGTGGAGAGGCTCGCGTGTCCGGGCGCGGTCTCCGTCACCGCATGGTCGTGCGTGAGGTTGGTCCACGAGCGGCCCTCGTCGCGCAGCCGCCGGAAGCCGCCGGTCCACAGGTCGTCATACCGCTCCAACAGCCGGTAGGGCAGCTGGTCCACGACGATCAGCACCATCAGCCCGGGATCCGGTTGCGGCAGCCGCGGGGAGGGTGTGCCTGCGGTGCCGGGTCCCCCGCAGGCAGCGGCCGAGAGGGCCAGGAGGAGCGCGGCGGTTCCGGTGCGCCGTCGCGTCGGATGACGCCGCGCTGGAGCGCCGGGTGTTCGCGTCCTAGGTTCCCCGGTCGGATATGCCCCGGCCTCGGGAGGAGGACGATGATCGGAAGGGCGTGCGCGCTGTTGCTGCTGACGGCCCTGCCGGCCGCCGCCCAGGCGCCGGCGGCCCCGGCCGCACCGTTGTTCGCGGAGGACGAGCCGCTCGTGATGCGGCTGGTGCTGGACGTCGACGCGATCTCCGGTGACCGGAGCGAAGACGCGCCCGAGCGGCCGGGCCTGCTGTTCCTCGAAGCCACCGGTCACACGCTGCCCGTGGATCTGCGCACCCGAGGGAACTTCCGCCTGCGCCGCTCCACGTGCGGTTTCCCGCCGCTGCGCCTGGATCTGCCGCGCAGCCAGCTCGCAGGCACCGTCTTCGAGGGGCAGGACAAGCTCAAGCTGGTCAGCTTCTGCCGGGACGAGAACGACTCCGAGCAGGACGTCCTGGAGGAGTATCTCGCCTACCGCGTGCACACCC
The DNA here is from genome assembly GCA_041390125.1 of Gemmatimonadota bacterium. Lineage (NCBI taxonomy): Bacteria > Pseudomonadati > Gemmatimonadota > Gemmatimonadota bacterium. The sequence continues at coordinate 234,059 of JAWKQN010000005.1, forward strand.
TCGTGAGCCCCTGGGCCCTGCGTGTGCGGTTGGTGCGCATGACCTACGCCGACCTCCGCGGTCGCGAGGATCCGGTGACCCGGTACGGCTTCCTGATCGAGGACGAAGAGGCTGCGGCGCAGCGCCTCGGTGGCACCCTCCAGAAGACCCCCTTGTTCGATCCCACGGGCTACGTGCCGCGGGCCCAGGTGCTGACCTCGCTCTTCCAGTTCATGATCGGCAACACGGACTGGTCGATCGTCGAATTCCACAACGCGCACCTGCTGCATCTGGCGGACGGCAGCTTCGTGCCGCTCGTCTACGACTTCGACTTCAGCGGGCTGGTCGACGCGCCGTACGCCGTGGTCAATCCGACGCTGGGGATCGAGAGCGTGCGCGAGCGCGCCTACCGGGGGTTCTGCGTGGAAGGGATGGACTACCTCCCCGTCTTCGCCGAGTTGTTGGCCCGCGAAGCCGATGTGCTCGCCCTGGTGGACGCGGTTCCGGGCCTCAGTCGGCGCAACCAGGGTCGAGCGCGCGACTATCTCGCATCGTTCTTCGAGATGCTCCGCTCCGAAGGCCGGAGGGACCGCTACATCGTGCGGTCCTGCCGCTCCGTCAACTGACATCGCACGTCGCCAGCGCGGCCGCGCCCTCCAGCAGCGCCCGCGTCGCCGCGCCCGGGTCCGGCGCGGACATGACGGCCCCGAGCACCGCGATCCCCGCCGCACCACACCCGGCGAGCGCTGCCACGTTGTGCGTGTCGATGCCGCCGATGGCGACGACCGGGATGCCTGCCGCCCGCGCGACCGCACGGACCCGGTCCGGCCCCACCGCCGCGCCCGCGTCCGCCTTGCTATGCGTCGGGAAGATGGTGCCGCACCCGATGTAGCTGGCTCCTTCGGATGCAGCCGCGCGGGCGCGGTCCGGGTCGTCCGTGGAGTATCCGAGCACGAATCCCTCCGGAGCCAGCGCGCGCGCCGCGGGGAGCGGGAGGTCCTCCGGACCCAGGTGCGCACCGTCGGCGCCGGAGGCCAGAGCCACGTCCAACCGGTCGTTGACGAGGAACAGCGCTCCGTACTCCGCCGTCAGGGCACGCAGCCGGCGGGCGCTCTCCATCAGCGTGCGCGCCGATGCGCTCTTGTCGCGAAGCTGTACGGCAGGGGCGCCCGCAGCCAACGCGCGTTCGACGACCCACTCGACGGCCCGCCCTCCGGCGGCGCTCCGGTCGGTGAGGACCATCAGGCGCAAACGATCGGGGATCACGAGGGCCTGCGCTCGCGGAACGCACGCTGGGCCTCGGCCTTGGCGCGGTTGTGCTCCGACAACGTGCGCGTGAAGGTGTGGTATCCGTCCGGCCGGGCCACGAAGAAGAGGTAGGGCTCCTGCGCCGGGTGGAGGGCGGCGTCGAGCGCGGCTTCTCCCGGCGCGCCGATGGGCCCCGGCGGGAGGCCGGCCTGCCGGTAGGTGTTGTAGGGGTGGTCGGCCACCGAATCGATCGCGGCGTACAGCAGGCGTGCCCGAGGCCCGCCGAGCGCGTAGAGGACCGTGGGATCGGCCTCCAGCCTCCACCCGCGCTCCAGACGATTGTGATAGACGGAGGCGATGCTCGGCATCTCGTCGGGGCGGCGTGCCTCGGCCTGGACGATCGACGCCAGCGTGACCAGCTCGCGCTCGCTCATCTCCAAGGCTGCGAGGCGCGCGCGCCGCTCCGGCGTCCAGAAGGCGCGGTAGCGGTCCGTCATGGCGTCCAGCACCGCGCGGACCGGCGTTCCGGCCGCGAAGCGATACGTGTCCGGGAAGAGGTAGCCCTCGAGGCCAGGGCCCGGCACTTCGTACACGGACTCCACATCCGCAGCGCGGAACGCCTGCTGCACCGAGTCCTCCGAAGCCTCGCTCAGCGCCGCGACGCGCGGAGCGATCTGTCGAAGCGTGAACCCTTCCGGGATGGTCATGGCGACGGTCATCACCCGACCGGCCACCATGTCGTCCAGGATGCGCGCCCAGCCGTCCCCGGTGCGGAATGCGTATCGGCCCGAGCGGACCTGGCTCTCGGCGCCCCGCACCCGGGCGTAGACGCGGAACAGCAGCGGTTGGTCCACCAGACCGCGCGCGGAGAGCGAGTCCACGACCGCCACGAACGGGGAGCCCGCGGGAACGGTGACCTCCACGGCGGCGCCCTGGCCCTCCGTACGGCACCCGGTCGCGGGCAGCACGCTCAACAACAGGGACGCCAGGACCAGCCGGCGGTTCAACGGTCGCCTCCGTCCAGGGGCGTGCGGTCCAACCAGAGCTGCAGGATCAGCGCGGCGGCGGCCGCGTCCACCCGGGTGCGGTCCTCCCGCTTTCCCCGCGGCAGACCGGAGCTGCGGATCGCGCGCTCCGCGCGCACCGACGTCAACCGCTCGTCCTGGAAGTGGAGCGGAATCCCGAGACGGCGGACGAGGGTCACGCCGAACGCCCGCACCTCCTGGGTCCATTCCGTCTCCTCGCCGTCGAGATCCAGCGGCAGTCCCAACACGAGCCCGGCCGCCTCCTGCTCGCGGGCGATGCGCTCCAGGTCGGCCAGGGGGGGGCGCTTGCCGGCCCGGCGTACCAGCGTGGTGAGCGGCGACGCCAGGCGGCCGGTGGGGTCGCTGACCGCCACCCCTACCCGCCGTTCCCCGAAGTCGATCCCCAGGAAGCGCCCGGATGGGCGGGTGGCTCCAGGATGAGGCGCGGTGGGCGGCGCGATGGTGGGCTCCGGGACCGGGGCGGGGCGGGCGCCCCCGAGGCGCCTCGTTCTGGATTATCTTAGGAGGAACGCTCTGCACAAGTGGGGGCCTTCGCGGCTCGGCCCGGCGCTCGCGCGTCGGTGACCGTTCCTACGGAGCACCCCCAAGGCTTCTCCGCATCTCCTTGGAGGCTTCGATGGACGATCACGACGGCACGGAGCGGGTCCTCCCATTCCTCGCGGGTCTCGTGCTGGGTGCGGCGATCGGCGCCGGCGTCGCGCTCCTGACCGCACCCCAGCCGGGGACGCGGACGCGCAAACGGATCCGCCGTGCGGCGCACACCCTGAAGGACGGCGCCGTCGACCGCTGGGACGACCTGGCCGACGACATGAAGCAGCGGGTGGACGATACGGTGCGGGCGGCGCGCAAGCGACTGCCCACCTGACGTCAACGCATCTCGCCCAGGAGACGCTCGGCGCGATCCCGATGTTGCGGGTCCGTGGCTTCGGAGTCGGGAAGCGCGAGGATGCGCTCCAGCTCGCGACGGGCCTCGTCGCTCCGGCCCACCTCGTGGTAGACGCGCGCCAGCTCCAGGCCGTGGATGAGCGCCCAGGGCTCGGCCCGGACGGACGCCTCCAGGTGGGCCACGGCCTCCTCCCAGGAGGCCTGCGAGAACGTGTCACCCCCGAGCAGGCTCCGGGCCAGGAAGCGCGTGAGGCGGTTGGCCCGGAGCACTTCGGCGTGCCATTGCCCCAGGACGTGTTGGGCCACGCCGTTGGTCGGCTCGACCTCCACCACGGCCGTGGCCAGCCGGTAGATCTCGTTGGCCATCTGCACCCGCGTGCGGGCGCCCTGGTCGAGGGCGTGCCGCCCCAGCGCGGCCGCCAGCCACGCGCGGCCTTCCGTCCCTTCCGGTCGGACGGCCACGGCCCGGCGGCCCAGCTCCACGGCCGTGGCGAAGCCGCGCGCGCGCGCTTCACCCTCGGCCAGCATCGCCGACGAGACGGCCTCGCGGGCCGCGCGCCAGAGCAGGGCGTAGGTGCCCGGTTCGACGTCGAGCCCGCGGGAGAGGATGGCCAGCGCCGAGTCGGGACGATGGGGGCGGCGGTAGGCCTCCGCGGCCGTGATCCAGCCGTCGGCGTCCTGCGCGCCGACGCCGGCGGGCAGGAGGATCAGGCCCAGCAGGGGCAGGGCGGGCCACAGGCCCCTTCGACGCGGATGCGGCACGCGTGATCCCCCAGCGAGTGATCGAGGCGAAGCGGGACGGGCAGACCCTGTCCCCGCAGCAGCTCACGGAGCTTCTTACCGGATACGCGAGGGGCGAGGTCCCCGAGCACCAGATGGCCGCGTTCCTCATGGCGGTGGTCTTCCGCGGGCTGGAGGACGAGGAGTTGGCCACCCTCCTGACCGTCATGCTGGAGTCCGGCGCGGTGCTGGATCTCTCGCATCTGTCCCCCCACCGGGTGGACAAGCACTCGACGGGCGGGGTCGGCGACAAGACGTCGCTGGTGCTCGCGCCGCTCGTGGCCTGCCTGGGGGGGATGGTCCCGATGATGTCGGGCCGCTCGCTCGGCCATACCGGAGGCACGCTCGACAAGCTCGAGTCCATCCCGGGGTTCCGCACCGGGCTCGACCTCGGGGAGTTCGAGCGCGTCCTGGGGCGGGTCGGCTGCGCCATGATCGGCGCCAGCGAGCGGATCGCTCCGCTGGACCGGCGCCTCTACGCGCTCCGGGACCTGACGGGGACCGTGCCCTCCCCGGCCCTCATGACCGCGTCCATCCTGAGCAAGAAGCTGGCGGAGGGCATCAATGCCCTCGTGCTCGACGTGAAGGTCGGCCAGGCCGCGTTCCTGCCCGACCTGGAGGACGCGCGCGCGCTCGCGCGCACGATGGTGCGGGTGGCCTCCGAGCGCGGTGTGCCCACGGTGGCGCGGCTGACGGCCATGGACCGTCCGCTGGGGCATGCGGTGGGGAATGCGCTCGAGGTCGCCGAGGCCGTGCGCGCGCTCTCGGGCGAAGGCCCGGAGGACCTGGTGCAGCTGTGCGTGGAGCTCGGCGCCGAGATGCTCGTCACGGGCGGGGTGGAGGCCGGATTGGACACGGCCCGGAGCCGCTGTCGCGCAGCGCTGGCCAGTGGTCGAGCGCGGGAGCGCTTCGCGGCGCTGGTGGAGGCGCAGGGAGGGGATCGCCGGGTCGTCGACGACCCCGCGCTCCTGGCGCGGGCTCCGGAGCGGGCCGTCGTGCATGCGGCATCGAGCGGCGTGGTGCGGAGCATCGATGCGCGCGCCCTCGGCTGGGCCACCGTCGAGCTCGGAGGGGGACGCCGCCACGCCGACGATGCCATCGACGCCGCGGTCGGCTTCGAGATCCAGGCGCGGCCCGGCGGGTCGGTCTCGGTGGGGGAGGCGCTCGGCATCGTGCATGCGCGCACCCCGGCGGACCTGGAGCGCGGCATCGCCCGACTCCAGGCCGCCATCGACATCGGAGAGGACGGTGGCCCACCCCCGCTGCCCCTCCTGCTCGAGCGCATCGACGCCCAAGCCATCCGCGTGCGCGGAGCGCCGCCCGCGCATTGACGCCCGTCCCCGGTCCCGGCATGTTGGCCACCACGAAAACCGCGGGGGGTCATCCCGGAAGCCGGTGAGAAGCCGGCGCGGCCCCGCCACTGTGAGAGGTCCGGAGCACGCTCCGGAACGTCCGCCTGGATCACGCCACTGGAGGGTTCCTCCGGGAAGGCAGGGCAGGACGGCCTCGAGCCAGGAGACCTGACCCCCGCGCACCACAACCACCCGGCCGCTCGTGGGCGGAGGTCGGCGTGACCGGTGCAGGTCCGCGCGCACGCGCAGGCTTCGCCGGCGGCGCTCCCCGTTCCGGGCCAGGCCACGGGTCCCGCGCGGGCGGGACGGGAGAGCCATCCGAATGCGCCGCACCGTCGGCAGTGTCTTGTTGTCGTCCCTGGTCTGTGGGCCCCTGCAGGCACAGGAGCCCGAGCCCTACACCCTCGAAGGGTTCGTCATCACGGCGAGCCCGTTCCCCGTCTCCGCGACCACCGTCGGAAACCACGTGACCGTGCTGGGTGGGGACGACCTGCGTGCGCGGGGCATCACCCGGGTCGTCGATGCCCTCGACGCCGTGCCGGGGATCACGATCGCGCAGAACGGCCCGGAAGGGAGCGTGGCCTCGCTCTTCTTCCGCGGCGGCGAGAGCGATCACACGCTCGTTCTCGTCGACGGGGTGCAGGTGAACCAGCCCGGCGGGGCCTTCGACTTCGCCGGGCTCACCGTGGAGGCGATCGAGCGCATCGAGGTGGTGCGAGGGCCCGCCAGCGCGCTACACGGATCCGACGCGGTGGCCGGGGTCATCCACATCGTCACCCGCGCCGGGCGGGGCGAGCCGCGCGCCGACGTGCTCCTGCGCGGCGGGACCTGGGGACGGCGCGACGGGACCGTACACCTGAGCGGAGGCGGCGAGCGAGCCTCGTTCGCGGCCAGCCTCGCGCGCTACGACACCGACGGCATCCTTCCCTTCAACAACCGACACCGGAACACGGTGTTCCAGGGACACGGGCAGCTGCGCTTCGAAGACGGCGGCCGCCTGGACGTCAGCGCGCGCGTGGGCGAGCGGCGCTATCACTTCCCGACCGCGTCCGACGGATCCGTGGTGGATCGCAACCAGTACACCTTCGCCGACGAGACGGCGCTGTCGCTCACCTGGGCGCGATCCCTCGGCGCCCGCGTCGACCTGCGGGCGGTGGCGAGCACGTTCACGACGGACGGAGGCACCGACGACAAGGCCGACTCCGCAGCCGACAGCGTGGGCTTCTACGCTTTCCAGAGCCTGGACAGCTACCGACGCAGCGCCCTGGACGTACGGGTCGGATGGCGCGCCTCCGACCGGATGCGCTGGACGCTCGGGGCGGAGCTGGAACGACAGGGGGTCCGCTCCTTCACGCTCTCCGAATCGGAGTTCGGACCCTCGACGGGCCGCGATGCCAACGCACGGTCGAACCGCGCGGCCTACACGCACCTGGGAACCCAGCTGGGTCCGGTGCACGTGAACCTGGGAGCCCGACACGAGGACAACGAGCGCTATGGCGGCTTCTCCACGTGGCAGGGGTCGGCATCGTGGAGCCCGGCGCCGTCCACCCGGTTGCGGGCGGCGGTGGGGCGGGGCATCAAGGAGCCGACCTTCTTCGAGACGTTCGCGACGGGCTTCACCCGGGGGAATCCGGACCTGTCCCCCGAGCGCTCGACGTCCTGGGAGCTGGGCCTGGAGCGCTCGTTCCTCGGGGAGCGGTTCCAGCTGCAGGGCACGGCCTTCCGGCAGTCCTTCCGCGACCTGATCCAGTACACGTTCGTGCCGACCACACCGGGCGGGCCCAACTACGACAACGTGGCGGCCGCGCGCTCGGACGGCCTGGAGGTGGGAGCCGGCTGGGACGACGGCACGCTTCGCGCGCGCATCGACTGGACACACCTGTGGACGGAGGTGACCGATGCCGGGTTCGACGAGGGGGTCGGGGCCACCTTCGTGGAGGGTGAAGCGCTCCTGCGCCGTCCCGCCGACCAGGTGCGTGTGGATCTGGGCGCGCGCCAGGGTCGGGCCGGTGCCCATCTGGGGCTGGTGTACTCGGGCGAACGCGCGGACCGGGACTTCACGGCCTTCCCGGCCGCTCCGGTCACGCTCCGGGCCTGGACGACGGTCGCCGCGGGCGTGGATGTGCGCGTGGCCGCAGAGGAGTCACCCCATCAGGCCGAGCTGTTCGTCCGCGTGACGAACGCCTTCGACGCACGCTATCAGCAGGTGTTCGGCTTCGACGCGCCCGGACGGGGGGTCGAGCTGGGAGGCCGTCTGAGCTGGCGGGGCCGCTGACCCTGCGCGCCTCCGCGTCCCCTCAGCGGGGGATGCGGAGGCGCCGGAGCAGACCCTCGCCCGACCGGTCGCACAGGTCGGTGGGCTCGGTTCCCGGCAGGTAGAGCTCCGTGTACTGGTCCTCCTCCGGACACCACTGCGACGCGAGCTTCCCGGTCTTGGCGTCGACGAGCCGCGTGGTCAGTCCGTCCACCATCGGCCATTCGGCCGGGATCTCCAGCATCGGCTCGAAGCCGGGGTCGGAGTCCTCGTCCGTGTTGCCGTAGTAGACCAGGCGCGCGAACTCGCCCCACACGGGCGCGGCGTCCCCGCCTCCGGTGGCATTCGGGCGGGTGGTCTGCGGCAGGTCCATCCCGAACCACACCAGCGCCAGCAGGTTGGGCGTGTACCCGATGAACCAGGTGTTGGTCGCGTCGTTGGTGGTGCCGGTCTTTCCCGCCACCCGCACGTCGTAGGGCAGTCCCGCGGTGGTGCGGACCGCCGTGCCCGTACCGCGGTTCACCGCGTCCTCCATCATGGAGACCATGATCCGCGCGACGGGCTGGTCGAGCACCTCCGCCTGCTCCGGCTCGATCTCCCACAGGACCTCGCCCGTCGCCGACTCGACCCGCGCGATGCCGTGCGGAACCGACTTGGTGCCGAGCGTCGCGAACGCGCTGTACGCTTCCGCCATCTGGAGGGGCACGACCTCCACGGCTCCGATGGCGGTGGATTCGAAGCGCTCGACCTCGGTGCGGATGCCCATGCGCCGCGCCGTCTGCGCCACGGTCTCCAGGCCCACCTCCATGCCCAGCTTGATGGCGATCATGTTGGTGGACGTGCGCAGTCCCTCGCGCAGCGTCATCGGTCCCGCGAACTCGCCGCTGAAGTTCTTGGGCTTCCACTCGGTGGTGTCGAGCTGCGGGATCACGACGGGAGCGTCGATGATGACGTGGGACGCCGGGATGCGGCTGGCGATGGCGGAGGTGTAGACGAACGGCTTGAAGGACGATCCGGCCTGGCGACGAGCCTGGGTGGCGCGGTTGAACTTCGAGTGGCGGAAGTCCCGCCCTCCGATCATGGCCCACACCTCGCCCGTCTGGGGGCTCAGCGCGACGAACGCGCCCTGGACGTAGGGGCTGTTGGCCATGGAGAGCGAGGTCGAATCGGCGAACTGCGCATAGCGCGGGTGGCGGAAGCCGGGACGCCCCTCCACGGCCACGAAGCCGTGCTCCATCGACAGATTGGCCGCTCGCTGCATGGACGCATCCAACGTTGTATGGACGCGCAGGCCGGCGGTGTAGAGCTGGGAGCCGAAGCGGTCGTCCAACTGTCCGCGGACCCACTCCACGAAGTAGGGCGCGATGCCCTTGTCCATCTGGGCCCGCACCGTGGGCACCGGCTCCTGCTTGTAGCGCTCCGCGTCCGCCCGCTCCAGATAGTCCTGCTCCGCCATGAGCTGCAGCACCAGGTTGCGGCGCTCGAGCGTGAGGTCGGGGTTGTTGAGCGGGGAATAGCGGGTGGGGCTCTTGGGGATCGCCGCCAGCATGGCCGCCTCCGAAGGCGTGAGCTCGGAGGCGTTCTTGCCGAAATAGTTGCGGGCCGCCGTCTGGATGCCCAGCCAGTTCTGGCCGTAGTTGATCTGGTTGATGTAGGCCTCGAGGATCTGGTCCTTGGTGTAGACCTCCTCGAGCTGCATGGCCACCCGGGCCTCCTTCAACTTGCGCACGATCAGCTTCCAGATGTCCCGCCGCTCGGAGCCGATGCTCTCGAACATGTTGCGGGCCAGCTGCTGCGTGATGGTGCTGCCGCCGCCCCGCTGCCCGGAGGTGCCGGTCAGGACGCCGAAGGCCACCCGGGGCAGGGCGATGAAGTCGAGCCCGTTGTGCCGGTAGAAGCGCTTGTCCTCGACCGCCACGAAGGCGTGGGGGACGTGCGGCGGCAGGTCCGCGATCTCGACGGGCGTGCGTGCCTCCTCGCCGAACTCCGCGATGAGCTCGCCCCCGCGGGCGTAGACCTTGCTGGTCTGGGTGGGCTCGTAGTTGTAGATCTGGGCGATCGACGGACAGGTCGCGCACAGGTTCTGCCAGGAGCCCAGGGCGCCGCCCAGGGCGGCGAAGCCCAGGAAGACGGCCGGCATCCAGACGTAGGGGACCTGTGCGAAGCGCTTGACGACGGCGAGCGGCTTCTTCCACATGGCGGGCCTGGCCCGGTGCGGGACAACGGGCGACCGGGCGAGCCCGGTGGGCGAACGGGAACCGAACTGCAAAGCTAAAGCCAGTACACGGAGCCAGCTACCGAGGTCCGGGATCCGCCCGACCGCGTATGGGTAGGCTGGCGGAACAATGGCGCCGGCAGGCGCCCGGAAGGATGGACGGGAGCGCATGAAGGGACGACCGCGACGGGTCGAGAAGCCGTGGGGCCACGAGCTCATCTGGGCCGAAACGGAGCACTATGTGGGCAAGATCCTCCAGATCAACGCGGGGGAGGCGCTCTCGCTGCAGTACCACGAGATCAAGGACGAGACGCTCTACCTGCTGGAGGGCGTGCTGCGCTTCTACGCCGGCCCGGTCGGAGGCGACATCGAGGAGCTGACGTTGGAGAAGGGCGACAACTTCCGGGTCCGGCCCCATACCGTGCACCGCATGGTGGCGGTCACGGACTGCACCATGCTGGAAGCGTCCACGCCGCACCTGGAGGACGTGGTCCGGCTGGAGGACCGCTACGGTCGCGCCGCCGTGCCGGAGGCCGGTTGACCCGGGTGGCCTTCGCGCTGGGGTCCAACGTCGGGGATCGTCGGGCCCACCTGACGGCGGCGGCCCACGCCCTCTGCGGCCGCCTCCACCGGGCGGCCGTGTCCTCGCTGTACGAGACCGAGCCCGTCGGGGACGTGCCCCAGGCCCCCTACCTCAACGCGGTGGTGGTCGGGGAGACGGGGGCGGGCCCCTCCGAGCTGGCGGACTGGATCCGGAGCCTGGAGGCCGCGGCGGGCCGGATCCGCACCCAGCGCTGGGGCCCGCGCACGCTGGATGTGGATGTCCTGCTCCTGGGCGCGCGCACGCTGGAGGCGGCCGGTCTGCGCATCCCGCATCCGCGCTTCCGGGAGCGGGCGTTCGTGCTGGAGCCCCTGGCGGAGATCGCTGCCGATTGGGTCGATCCCGAGACCGACCTCTCCGTGGCGGGCCTGCTGGAGCGCCTGGCGCCCGCGGACCGCACGGAGGTGGTGCGGGTGGAGGCGCCCGAATGGGCAGGCGCGGTCCCATGCTGACGCTGGCGGCCGCCCTCCTCGTGAGCGCCTGCGCCGCCCCCCCGGACACCACCTGGGTGCGCTCCTCCGATCCGGCGCTGGCGCGCATGGCGGGGGAGCTGCTCCCGGCGCTCGCCGCCAAGGCCAACCTGGCCCTGACCGAGCCCGTCCGGGTGGAATGGCGGAGCCGCGAGGAGCTGGAGCGCTATCTGCGGGTGAAGGTGGACGAGGAGCTGCCGGTGGCGCGGGCGCAGGCCCTGTCCGACGCCTACGGGCTCCTGGGCCTGTTCCCCGCACCGGTGGACCTGCGGGCCCTGTTGCTGGACGTGCACCTCGAGCAGGTGGCCGGCTTCTACGACCCCGACTCCACGGCGCTGTTCGTGATGCGCGAGCAGCCGGAGGCGATGACGCGGACCATCCTGGTGCACGAGCTGGTGCACGCCATCCAGGACCAGACCACGTCGCTGGATTCCATCACCGCGCGCGAGCGCGGCACCGACCGGCAGACGGCGGCGCAAGCCGCCATCGAAGGGCACGCCACGTTGGTGATGCTGGAGTTCATGGCCGAGGGGATGCGCGGCGAGCCGCTCGACCTCTCCACGGTGACCGACTTCCAGGGGCGCATCCGACCCCTGCTCGAGCAGGCGCGCACGCAGTATCCGGCGCTCGCCTCCGCACCGCGTGTCATCCAGGAATCGCTGCTCTACCCCTATCTGGCGGGCGCCGGCTTCGTGCAGGCGCTCTGGCAGGCGCAGGGCGGTCGGCCCGCTCCCTTCGGCCGCGATCTTCCGCAGTCGACCGAGCAGGTGGACGATCCTGCGCGCTTCGTGGGGGAGCGCGACGACCCCACGGCGCTCGCGCTGACCGCGCCCGGTGTCGAGATCCGGATCGAGGACGAGCTGGGGCAGCTCGGAACGCGCATCCTGCTGGAGGAGCGGGCGGGTACCATGGCGGGGGCGGCCGCGCGCGGATGGGACGGGGACCGCTTCCTCCTCTGGGAGCAGGGCGGTCAGAGCGGGTTGGTCTGGGCCACCGTCTGGGACGACCCCGCCGCCCGCGACGCCTTCCTGGACACCCTCGCCGGGGGGGAGTGGGCGCTGGAGGCGCGCACGGTCTCGGACCGGCCGGTGGCGATCGTGCGCATCGGTGCCGAGCCTCCGTCCGGGGTGGAGCTGTCGGTGCCGTGATCCTCCCGCCCGCCCGGGTCGTCCGCTCGACTGCGGCAGCCGGTGACTACCCGCTCTACGTGGAGGCCGGACGAGCGTGCGCGTTGGCGCCCCTGCTGGAGGACGTCGCTCCGGGAGCCCGACTGGCCGTGATCGCCGACGCGACCGTGGCCGCGCTGCACGCGGATGCGGTGCGCGCCGGCTGCGCGCGACCGAGCGACCTGTACACCTTCCCCGCCGGCGAGCCCTCCAAGTCCGTGGCGGAATGGGCCCGCCTCACCGGGGCGCTGCTCGCCGACGGGCACGACCGGGACTCGCTCGTGATCGCGCTGGGCGGGGGTGTGACCGGGGATCTAGCCGGCTTCGTGGCAGCGACGTTCATGCGCGGCGTTCCGGTCGTGCAGGTGCCCACCACGCTGCTGGCCATGATCGACTCGTCGGTGGGCGGCAAGACCGGCGTCAACACGCCGGTCGGCAAGAACCTGGTCGGGGCCTTCCATGCGCCCCGCGCCGTGGTGATCGATCCCACCCTGGGAGCCACCTTGCCCGTCCGCGAGCGCGCACAGGGGCTCGTCGAGGCCGTCAAGCACGGAGCCATCCGCAGCGCGGCCCATCTGGGCCGCATCGAAGACGCCGCCGCCGCCCTCCTGGCCGGAGACGTGGAGGAGACCGCGGCCGTCGTCCGCGACTCCATCGCCATCAAGGCGGAGGTGGTGGGCCAGGACGAGCGCGAAGCGGGGCTGCGGCGCATCCTGAATTTCGGGCACACCATCGGGCATGCCCTGGAGCGGTTGAGCGACTTCGCGCTCCCGCACGGGACGGCCGTGGCGGCCGGCGTCATCGCCGAGGCGCGGCTGGGCGAGGCCCTGGGCGTCAGCGACGCGGGCACGGCCGAGCGGATCACGACCGCGCTGTCCGCGCTGGGCCTCGACGGCGAGCCCCTGACCCGCTGGCCCGCCGAGGCCATCGTGGCCGCCACCCGCTCGGACAAGAAGGGGAAGGAAGGGCGCGCGCGCTACGTCCTGCTGGAGCGGGCCGGCGTGGTGGCCCCCGGCGCAGGCTGGCTGCACACCCCGGAAGAAGAGGCGGTGGTTGCGGTGCTGCACGCGCGGGGGTGACGAACGTGCCCGCCCCGGGTTATCCTCCCGACGCCGGAGACGGCATCCATCGCACCATGCACGTGGAGTCGGATGGCGCTGTTCGAACGCGTCACTGATCTGACGGTCGCCTCGGCGCTTGCCAGCCGGGCCACCTCGAATCCCGAGGATCCCTTCCTCTTCTTCGGGAACGACGTGCTGACCTATGGGCGCGTCGAGATGCGCGCCGAGGCGCTCGCCGCGTCGCTCGCGGGCTTCGGCATCGGGGCCGGCGACCGGGTCGCGCTGGTGCTGCCGGCCTGGCCCGAATACGTCATCTCCCTCTTCGCGGCCGCGAAGCTCGGCGCGGTGGTCGTTCCGATCAACCCGCGCATCATGGCGCCGGAGCTCCAGTTCGTCCTGCGTCACTCGCAGGCGGTCTGCGCCGTCGTGGTCGAGGGCGTCGACGACATCGACTACCTGGCCCGCTTCGAGGATCTCTTCCCCCGCCTGCCCGACCTGCAACATCTGGTCACGGTCGGCAGCGAGGACCTCTGGTACGACGACCGCATCTACCAGTTCGAGGATGCGCTCTCGGCCGGAGCGGGGCGGGACTATGACGCGCCCCCGCTCGATCCGGGCACGCAGTCGTTCTCCCTGTTGTATACGGCCGGCACCACCGGCAAGCCCAAGGCGGTCGAGCTGACGCACGCGAGCGTGCTGGCCGTCGCGGCGGCCACGGCGCGTCTGCTCGGTCTGGACGCCTACGATCGCGTGATCGGCGTCACGGGGCTCTTCCACGCCTTCGGCATCGGGCCCGGCCTGCTGGGCACCGTTCTGGCCGGTGCGAGCCTCGTGCTCCAGGAGAGCTCCGCGGTCGGGGAGACCCTCGATCTGATCGAGCGACACGGGGTGACCGTCCACTACGGGGTACCGCCCCTGCTCCGGGCGGAGCTGCTGGAGCAGCGGACCCGTCCTCGCGCCCTGGCCTCGCTGCGGGCCGGCATCGTCTCGGGGGCGGCCCTGGGGGAGGATCTCCTGGACGCGCTCCGGAGCGAGCTCTGTCCGGGCCTCGAGGTCGCCTACTCCGTGACGGAGACCAGCTCCACGGTCTCCCTGACCGGTCCGGGCGATCCGGCACCGAAGCGACGGCAGACGGTCGGGCGGCCCCTGCCGGGGACGGAGATCCGGGTCCTGGGCCCCGATGGACGGCCCCTTCCGCCCGAGAGCGTGGGGGAGATCGCCGTGCGGGGCCCCGGCCTCATGCGCGGGTACTATCGACAGCCCCGCCTGACGGCCGACCAGATGGATCCGGACGGATTCTTGCAGACGGGCGACCTGGGCCTCCTCGACGAGGACGGGTACCTCCATTTGGTGGGCCGTCGGCGAGACGTTATCATTCGCGACGGCTTGAGCGTGTACCCTCTCGAGGTGGAGTCCCGTATCCAGGACCACCCCTCGGTGCGCGCCATTGCCGTGGTCGGCGTCCCGGATCACGTCCGGGGTGAGGCCATCCATGCGTGCGTCGTCCCGGAAGAGGGCGCGATCGTCACGCACGAGGAGATCCGCGATTGGTGCGCCGTCACGTTGGCGGCGTACAAGATTCCAGACGCGGTGACGTTCCTCGACGCATTGCCCCTTACAGGTACGGGTAAGGTGCGGCGCCAGGACCTCGCCCGGCGGCTTGCCGCCGGCACGAGCTCTGGCGCCAACTTGGAGGCGTGAGGCTCCCTCCACCACGTCCCACGTCCGAGAGGAGTGGGGCGGGCGAGGCGGCTTCGCGGCACATCTACAACTTTGCTGCGAAAGCACAGAAGAAGGACATGAACAACCCATTCCATCGGGCTCCGCACGTCGCGACGCCCCTGCACGGCGCCCTCGATCGGGGGCACAACGCCGCTCTCCTCATCGATTTCGACAACGTCACCATGGGGATCCGCAGTGATCTCTCCCGGGAGCTGAAGCTGCTCCTGAATTCGGAGGTGATCCGCGGGAAGGTGGCGGTCCAGCGAGCCTACGCCGACTGGCGCCGGTATCCGCAGTACATCGTGCCGCTGTCCGAGGCGTCCATCGACCTCATCTTCGCGCCGGCCTACGGCAGCTCGAAGAAGAATGCGACCGACATCCGGCTCGCGATCGATGCGCTCGAGCTCGTGTTCATCCGGCCCGAGATCTACACGTTCATCCTGCTCTCCGGAGACAGCGACTTCTCCAGCCTGGTGCTCAAGCTGAAGGAGTACGGCAAGTACGTGATCGGGGTCGGGCTCCAGGAGTCCAGCTCCGACATCCTCGTCCAGAATTGCGACGAGTACTACTCGTACAGCACGCTGACCGGCCTGCAGAAGACCACAGACGCCGAGCGGGTGGAATTCGACCCGTGGGTGCTGGTGGAGAAGGCCGTGGAGCGCATGGTCGAACGGAGCGACGTGATGCGCTCCGACCGGCTCAAGCAGGTCATGGTGGAGCTGGACGCCAGCTTCGAGGAGCGCAAGTTCGGCTTCGCGAAGTTCTCCAAGTTCCTGGCCGAGGCCGCGGGGAAGGGGCTCATCGAGCTCAAGAAGCTGGACAACGGCCAGTACGAGGTCGGCCCGGGGCGCGGCAAGCGCTCGCAGAAGCGCACGCGGCGCTCGGTACGCGCGGTGCGGGCGGAGCCCTCGCTGCCGGATGCCGACGTCGAGCCGTCGGTCGCCCACGAGCAGGAAGACCTGGAGGTGGTCGAGGTCGAGTCCCGCCCGGACACCCTGGACCGCGCCTACAGCCTGCTGCGCGAGGCCGTGCAGGAGCTCAAGGACTCGGGGCGCGATCCGGCCCGGGATTCCGACGTCAAGCGCCGCATGCTGCAGCTCCGCTCGTCGTTCGACGAGGGCGAGCTGGGCTTTCCCAAGTTCAGCAAGTTCCTCAAGCAGGCGCACGACGATCGCATCGTGAAGATCGAGCGCCTGGACAACGGCCAGTACGAGGTCGCCCTGCCGGGAGGCGGGCGCTCCGCCAGCGGAGGTCGCAGTCGGGACGGCCGCGGTCGCAAGCGCGACGACAAGCGCGAGGAGGGTGAGGGCAACGGCCGCCGCGGCCGGAGTGGTCGCAGCGGGCGTGAAGCACGCGCCTCCGACGACGACGATCGGAACGAGCGCGAGAGCCGGCGCGGCCGGCGGGACCGCGACAGCCAGCCGGCGGAGGAGGACGAGTCGCCGCGGAGCGAGCGTCGAAGCCGCCGGGAGCGTGAAGCCGCCGCCTCCGAGGACGACGACCAGGGCGGGCGCGAGAGCCGGCGTGGCCGGCGGCGCCGCAACGGCGACGACGAGCCCCAGGCGGAGGCGCCGGAGCGCGGCCGCGGGCGGCGCTCCGCGGCGGCCGACCGCTCCTCGGAGGTCGACGAGCCGGAGGACGGCGCGTCCCGCGGACCGGCCGAGGCCGCTCCGGTGGAGCCCGAGGCCCACGTGGAGGATGCGCCTGCCGAGCGGCCGGAGCGCGAGCCCCGGCGCTCCGCACGGGCCCAGCCCGAACCGGACCCGGAGCCGCAGCACGCGGCCGAGCCGGAGCCGCCCGTGGAACGCGCCGCGGTCGAGGTCGCTTCGGCGACCCGTACGGCCGAGGCGCCGGCCTCGTCGGGTCGGAGCGGGGGCCTGACCCCGCGCCAGCAGAAGCGCACGCGCGGGCGTGAAGGCCCGCCGCCGCTGCTCGAAGGCCAGGTCGTGAAGGCGCCGAAGTCGGACGGCAGCGCGCCCTCGGACGGATCACCCGCGAGCGAGTGAGCCGAACGCCGCCCTGGACCGGGGCGGACCGTCCCCCGGTCCAGGCGCCGTTCGATCTGCCGACGCTGCCGGCCTCCCCGGTCGAGGCCGCGCGGGCCCTCCTGGGCGCCGTGCTCGTGTCCGACGTGGGCGGCGTGCGCACCTCCGGGGTGATCGTCGAGACGGAGGCCTACATCGGCCCCGCCGACCCTGCCTCGCACGCGGCTGCCCGCATCGGGCGCACGGCCCGCAACGCCACCATGTTCGGGCCTGCGGGCACCGCCTACGTCTACCGCATCTACGGTCTGCACGACTGCGTCAACGTCGTCACCGGTCCCGTAGGCCGCCCTCTGGCCGTTCTCGTTCGCGCCCTGCATCCTCTGGAGGGCCGGGCGTCGATGGCCCGCCGCCGGGATCGGGCCGACGACCTCTGCTCCGGTCCGGCCCGACTCTGTCGCGCGCTGGGCATCACCCTGGATCTGGACGGACATCCCCTGGACCGACCCCCCCTCCACCTGACGGCCGGCTGGGACGTCGCGCCCGCAGCGGTGCGCGTCGGCGGCCGCGTGGGGATCTCCCGCGCCGGGGAGTGGCCGCTCCGCTTCAGCGTCCGGGATGAGCCGGCCGTCTCCCGCGCCCGCGGTCGTCCTGCTCGCCGGTCCTCCTCCTTCCTCGACGCGCTCGCCACCCTGGAGACGTCATGATCGAACCCGGTTGGTTGGCCCTGCTCCCTCCCGTGCTCGCCATCGTTCTCGCGATCGCGACCCGGCAGGTCTACCTGTCGTTGGCGGCGGGCGTCTGGCTGGGCTGGACCATGCTCTCCGGTTGGAACGTGGGCACGGGCCTCGGCCGTGCCATCGATGGGGTGGTCGACGTCGTGGGCGACGCAGGCAACGCGAAGGTCATCCTCTTCACGCTGGTGATCGGCTCGTTGATCCGCACGCTCGAGGCGTCCGGTGGCGTGCGCGGCTTCGTGCACCGGCTCGAGGAGGGGCGCTTCGTGCACAACGCCACCCGCGCGCAGTGGCTCGCGTGGGCGGTGGGCGTCGTCATCTTCATCGAGTCCAACATCACGGTGCTGGTCGCCGGCTCGGTCTCGCGTCCGCTTTTCGATCGCTTCCGCGCCTCGCGCGAGAAGCTGGCGTATCTCATCGATTCCACCTCCGCGCCCATCTGCATCCTCATCCCCCTGAACGCGTGGGGCGCCTACAACCTCGGCATCCTGACCGAGCTGGGCGTCGAGGACCCGCTCGGCGTGTTCGTCCGCTCGATCGCCTTCAATTTCTACGCGTTCTTCGCGGTGGGGCTGGCGGCCCTGACCATCCTCTTCAAGATCGACCTGGGCCCGATGAAGCGTGCCGAACAACGGGCCGCCACCGGACTGGTGCTGCGCGAAGGTGCGCAGCCGATGGTGAGCGAGGACGTGACGGCGCCACCCGCGACCGACCGGATCCCCCCGCGCGCGCTGAACATGATCCTGCCGATCGTGTTCATGGTGGTGATGATGCCGATCGGTCTGTTCATCACCGGCAACGGCGACCTGCGCGACGGCTCAGGCTCCACGTCCGTGCTGTGGGCGGTGTTGTCCGCCCTGGCGCTGTCGTGGATCCTGCTGCTCGCCCAGCGCGCGTTCACGCTGGACGAGCTGATGCGCATCGCGCTGAAGGGCGCGGGCGGTCTGGTGCCGCTCGCGCTCATCCTCCAACTGGCGCTCGCGCTCGGCGCGGTCACCACGGAGCTCGGCACCGGCGCCTACGTGGCCCACGTCACCGCCGGGCTCCTGCCGCCGGTCCTGTTCCTGCCGCTGATCTTCGCGGTCTCCGCCGGCATCGCGTTCTCGACCGGCACGAGCTGGGGCACGTTCGCGATCATGCTCCCGATCGCCGTGCCGGCGGCGGCCACGCTCGGGCTGCCGGCGGCGCCGTTCGTGGCGGCTTCCTTGTCCGGTGGCGTGTTCGGCGACCATGCCTCGCCCATCAGCGACACCACCATCATCGCCTCGATGGCGGCGGCGACCGATCACATCGACCATGTGCGCACGCAGCTGCCCTACGCCTTGATCGCCGGCGGGGCCGCGGCCCTGTGCTTCGCGCTCGTGGGCGCCGGCCTCTGAGTGGACGGTGTCCCCGTGGAGCGCACGCTTCTCGGCGATCCGTCCGGGGTCGACCGCCGCACCGGGACCCTCGCTGTGACCCGCGGGTAGAGCGGCCCGGCCCGGCGTGGCCGGGCCCGACGTACCGTTGTCCGGACGCAACAAACGAAAGGAGCAGGGCGTGAACATCGTCGTCTGCGTCAAGCGGGTGCCCGACACCGAGACGCGTGTCCGCGTCGCCCAGGACGGGACCGACATCGATCCCAGCGGCGTGAAGTTCGTGGTGAGCCCGTACGACGAGTTCGCCCTGGAAGCGGCGTTGCGGGCCAAGGAAGCGGGCGTCGATGCGACCGTGACCGCGCTCTCGCTCGGAGACGCCGCGACAGCGGAGACCCTGCGACAGGCGCTGGCGATGGGCGCCGATCAGGCCGTCCTGCTCGAAGGTGCGGCCGGAGCGGACGGTCTCGCGGTCGCCAAGGCCCTGGCCGCGGAGCTGGAGGGCCGGCAGGACGAGCTCGTGTTGTTCGGGATCAAGGCCATCGACGACGACCAGCAGCAGGTGGGCCCCATGGTCGGCACGCTGCTGGGCCGACCCTGCGCCACGTCGGTCTCGTCGTTCGAGGTGGACGGCGCCGTCGTGCGCTGCCGCCGCGAGGTCGAAGGAGGCACCGAGACCGTCGAGCTCCCCCTGCCCGCCGTCGTGAGCATGACCAAGGGCCCGCATGAGCCGCGCTACCCTTCGCTCAAGGGGATCATGGCGGCCAAGAAGAAGCCGCTCGAGCAGAAGGCCGTCGAGGTCGCGCCGCCTCGCTTGACGGTGGCGTCGATGACGCTGCCGCCCGAGCGGCCCGCGGGACGCATCGTGGGCGAAGGCCCCGACGCGGTGCCCGAGCTGGTGCGTCTGCTGCGCGACGAAGCCAAGGTCCTCTAGAAAGCCCTCTCCGGAAGAAAGCGAAGATCCATGGGTCCAGTCCTGGCGTTCATCGAACAGAAGGGTGGCGCGCCGCGTGGCTCCGCCGCCGAGGTCCTCACCGCCGCCCGCACGCTCGCGGACGCGCTCGGCACGACCTGCGAGGCGCTCCTCGTCGGCGCACCGGGCCTCTCCGCCGCGGCGGGGGACGCCGGTCGCTGGGGTGCCACCCGGGTCCGGGTGGCCGAGCATGCCGAGCTGGAGACGGTCCGCCCCGAGGCCTACGCGGCCGTCGTGGCGGAGGCCGTCCGTTCCGCGGGCGCGCGGGCCGTGGTGTTCGCGGCGAGCGCCACTGGCAAGGACCTGGCGCCGCGCGTGGCGGCCCTGTTGGACGTGCCGCTCGCGCAGGATGTGACCGAGATCGCGGTCGACGGCGGGAACGTCCACGCGGTCCGACCGGTCTACGCGGGCAAGGCGTTCCAGCGGGTCCAGCTCCAGGCCGAGCCGGCCCTGCTCACGCTACGGCCCAACTCCGTGCCGGCCCAGGAGCATACGACCGAGGCGGCGGTGGAGACGTTCACGCCGGAAGTGCCCGACGCCGCGCTCCGGACGCGGGTCGTCGGCTTCGAGGCGGCTGCCGGGGACGCCGTCGATGTCGCCGAGGCGTCGATCGTGGTCTCGGGCGGGCGCGGGATGCGCGGCCCCGAGCATTGGCCCCTGCTCGAAGCGCTGGTGGCGGCCCTGGGCTCCGAGGCCGGGCTGGGCGCATCGCGCGCCGTCGTCGACGCGGGGTGGCGGCCCCACGGCGAGCAGGTCGGGCAGACCGGCAAGACGGTCTCCCCGCGGCTCTACATCGCGGCCGGCATCAGCGGCGCCATCCAGCATCTCGCGGGCATGCGCACCGCCGGCACGATCGTGGCCATCAACAAGGATGCCGACGCGCCGATCTTCCAGGTCGCCGACTACGGGATCGTGGGGGATCTGTTCGAGGTGCTGCCGCGACTCACCGAAGAGGTGGCGCGCCTGCGCACGGACTGACGCAGCGCGACGGGGGGCGCGATGCCTCCCGCCGCATGGTTCACGGGAAACCGCCCAGCCAGATCACGGGATCGACCTCGCGACCGCGCTTCCACACCTCGAAGTGCAGGTGGGGGCCGGTCGCGTCCCCGCTCTGACCGCTGCGCGCGATGATCTCCCCGCGCTCCACCTCGCGTCCCACGTCGACGAGCGCCACCGAGAGGTGCGCGTACACGCTGAGGATGTCGCGGCCGTGGTCCAGCCACACCACGGTCCCGTAGCCACGCATCGTACCCGCAAAGCGCACTCGTCCGCCGGCCATCGCGCGCACGTCCGTGCCGAGACGAGCCTCCAGGTCCACCCCTCGATGCAGGTCCGGTCCGCCGCGCCACCGCACGCCGAACGGGGAGGTCACCCGCGACCCCACCGGCCACGTGGGCAGCACGCACCCGCCCACGGCCAGGAGGGCGGCCAGGGCGGCGGCAGCCGGTCTCATGCGTCCGGTGCGCCGGGGGAGCGCCCCAACCACAGGATGTCGCAGGGCGCGCCCGCCGCGATCCGGCCGGGATCGGGGGGGATGAGCGCCAGCGCGTCGGCGCTGGCCAGCGGGGAGATGAGCCCGGAGCCCTGGGGACCGGTGGGCTCCACCACACGCTCGGCTCCGTCGTCCCGGACGCGCACCCGCGCGAAGACGGTCAGACCGGACGCGCCCACGAGCGCCACGCCGGCCCGCGCGCGCGCGGTGCGCGGCCCTGGTTGGCGGAGCCCGGCCAGCGCCTCGAGATAGGGACGCCCGAACAGCTCGAAGGTCACGAAGGCCGAGCTGGGATTGCCCGGCAGGCCGAGCACGGCCACCGGACCGTCGGGGCCGGGCAGATGTCCGAACGAGACGGGGCTCCCCGGCCGCATCCGGATGCGCCAGAACGAGGGTCGGTAGCCCATGCCGTCGAGAACCCGCTTGAAGAGATCGTGGGCGCCGACCGACGCGCCCCCCACCGTGACCAGCAGGTCCGTCCCGGCACAGGCGCGCTCGATCCCCGCGCGCAGCGCATCGGCACGGTCGGGCAGCGCAAGGGTCGATGCGGCTTCGGCCCCGGCCTCCCGCGCCTGCGCCACCAACATCGCGCTGTTGCTGTCGATGACGCCGTGTCCCTGGCGCACGGCGTCCACCGAACCGGGCGGCAGCAGCTCGTCTCCCGACGTCAGGACCGACACCCGTGGCCGGCGGTGGACCGGTATCTCCGTACAGCCGGCCGCCACGAGCAGCGCGATGCGTGCCGGCGTGAGCAGCGCGCCCACCTCGCCGATGGAGGCGCCGGCCTCGAAGTCCTCACCCCCTCGCCGGATGTTCCGCCCGGCCGCCACCGCTCGCTCGACGACCAGGTGCTCGCCGTCCAGGTGGGTGTCCTCGGCGCGGACCACCGCGTCCGCGCCCGGAGGCACCGGCGCCCCGGTCATGATGCGGATGGCCTGTCCGGCGCCGAGCGGCCCCACGGTCGGCCCGCCCGCACGGGACTCGCCCACGACCACGAGGGGAGTGGGATCCTGCGGGTCCAGGTCCTGGGCCCGTACGGCGTAGCCGTCCATGGCCGAGTTGTCCCACGGGGGAAGACGGAAGGGAGCGGTGAGGGGGGCGGCCAGCACGCGCCCGCGGGCCGCGAGCACGGAGACGGGCTCCGCGGGAAGGGGCCGCGCCTCCGCGAGGATCCGCGCCCGTGCCTCGTCGTAGCCCAGCCAGTCGGCCGGACGGGTGTCGAACGGGGCGTCGAGCGGGGTCACGCGCAGCGCGCGCCGGGCCGGCTCAGAAGCGGAAGCCGAGGGTGAGCCGCAGGGTGGGGGAGCTCACCCACTCCCGCTCCTCGACCCCTTCGAAGCCGCGGTCCGGGTCGGCGAAGCCCACCGGCGTCTCCAGACGCCAGAGCGCCAGGCCCACGTCCGAGCGCAGCATGAGGCGCTGGGAAGGGAGGTAGCGCAGGCCCGCCCCCAGCGTGGTCATGAACGAGCTCCCGAACTCGAAGCGATCATCCTCCAGGATGCGCTCGTCGTCGGGTTGGGCGCCCTCGCTCTCGAAGATCCAGCCGCCGCCGATCAGCAGGTGGGGGCTCAGGCCGTTCCAGGTGCGACGTCCGGTGAGCGAGAAGCGCACGCCGGCCTCGATGGAGGTGAGCAGCGCGTCGGCCTGACCCGTCACGCGATCGCCTTCGGGAAGCTCGGGATCGATGACGTCGCGCGTCGTGGACTGGACGGTGGTGATGACGTCCAGGCCGAAGGGCCCGCCGAGCTCCAGGTCGTAGAGCAGCCCGAAGATCGGACCTCCGCCGGGGCCATACCCGAAGCGCCCGGTGCCCGCGTCCCGGTATCCGACGAAGGCGTTGGCGGACTGTCTGCGCTCGATGCCGCGATACGGCGAGCGCACCGTCTGGGCCACGAGGGGCTGCGCGACCGCCGCCAGCCCCACCACGGCCCACGCCACCCGAAGGCGCTTCCCGACCCGCTTCCACACCATCACGTCGTGCCTTTCCTTTTCCTGGATCCGCCCGCCCCCGGGGATGTGGCGCGCCGGAAGCTAGCCCCGGTGCCGTGGAGTGCCAATCGTGCGCGGCCCGACCGTTGACGCTCGCGGACACCCCGCCCGACATTGCCCCGCCGAGGCCGGGGCGCTCCCGCGTTCCGGCGCTCTGCTAAGACACCCGCCGACCATCCAGGTTCGCGCCGGAGCGGGCTTTGTGAACGTCGTCCTCCCCCATCCGCGAGCGACCGCCTCCCGCCGGCCCAGGCCGGTCCTGTTCGCCCTGCTCGGCCTGACGGCGTGTGCGGACGCGGGCCCGAGCGCTCCCTCCGAGCTGCCGCTCGAGATCGTGGTGGTGGCGGGGGACGGCCAGGTCGCCCTCCCCGGCGCGGAGCTGCCCGAGCCCCTGATCCTCGAGGTGCGGGCCCGCGGCGGCGGCCCGGGCGCACCGGGGCGCCGGGTCCTGCTGGAGCCCACGCAGGGAAGCGGGCTGCGCATCCTGCCGACCGAGGCGCTGACCGACGCCACCGGTCGGGCGCGGGTCCGGCTTCGGCTCGGCGTGGTGCCGGGCCCCTATGGCGTCCGGGCCCGTCTCGAGGGCGGAGCGATGGCGGAGGCCGCTGCGCTGGCCGTCGCGGCGCCCCGCCTGGACGCCCTGTCGGCCACGGCCGCGCCGGCCGGCGGCACCCTGGTCCTGACGGGTGCGGCGCTCTGGTCGCCGGCCGGAGGCCGGGTCGAGGTGGGCGGGCTGCGTGGCCGGGTGCTGGATGCCGAGCAGGATCGCCTCGAGATCGAGGTGCCGCCCTGCCTGCCGGCGCTGTCGGCCGAGGTCCGGGTGCACGGTGCGACGGGCGTCTCCGCCCCGCTGCCCCTGGAGGTGACGGCCGCCGCGGCCCTTCCCCGGCTCGCCGTCGGCGAGTCCCGGACGCTGGGCCCGGGCGATGCGCAATCGTGTGTGGGCGTGGGCCTGGGCGCCGGGGACGAGGTCTTGGTGCAGGTGACCTCGACCCAGGCCGAGGTGACCGGTCCCGTGCCGTTCGTCCTGGTCGGCGCCGGCCTTCCCCGGACCGGGACCGGCACCACCGTCCTCACGGCTCCGCCGCGTGGATCGGCCCGTCGGCCCGGTGGAATCGTTCCGGCACCGGCGGGCCTCCGCGACCGTCTGGCCCGCCTGGAGGCCACCGCGGCGCATTCCGGGGGCACCGCCCCGGTGGGGAAGGGGCCACCGGCGCGCACGCCCGCGCTCGGGGAATCCCGGACCTTCGACGTGGTGCGCGCCGACGGGACCTTCGAGCCCGTGGAGGCCGAGGTGCGCCACGTGGCGGAGCACGCCGTCTTCTACGCGGAGGTGGGCGCTTCCGAGCTGCCGGTCGGCGATTCCGCGTGGGGCGTCCTCGCCGGGCTCTTCGACGGACCCATCTGGGAGGTGGACCGGTCGCTCTATGGCGACGTGCCCGACCTGGACGGCAACGGTCGGGTCGCGCTGCTGTTCACGGGAGCGGTCAACGGTCTGAGCGCCCCGGGCGGGCAGGGCCGGGTGGGGGGCTTCTTCTTCGGCGTGGACCTCCTTCCCGGACGACCCGGTTCCAACGAAGGGGAGGTGCTCTACCTGATCCGTCCCGATCCCGACGGCCGCGACGGGCCGCCCATCGCGCGCTCGGAGGTGCTCGAAGGGGTGCCGGCCGTGATCGCGCACGAGCTTCAGCACCTGATCCACTTCCACGAGCGGATGCGGGTACGGGCCGCGGCCGGGACCGAGGCCACCTGGCTGTCGGAGGGGCTCGCCGTGATGGCCGAGGATCGGGTGGCCCTCCACCTGGAGCAGGCCGGGGATCTGGCGGGCCGCGATCGCTTCCAGCGAGGGAATCGGGTGCGGGGCCGGGACTACCTGCGGGACCCGTCCACCGTGAGCCTCATCATCACGCAGGGTGCCGGTACGGTGGAGGAGCGGGGGGGCGCCTGGCTCTTCCTGCGCTATCTGACGGAGCGCTACGGCACCCGCGTGCTGGGTGAGCTCACCCGCACGACCGAGCGCGGCACCCGCAATGTCGAGCAGGTCACCGGGATCCTCTGGGCAGAGGCGTTGGGCGACTGGGGGGTGGCGCTGGCGGCCGACGGCGTGCCCGGCCTGCCGCCCCGCTACGGCTATCCCGTCCTGGATGTCGGCGCCGCCGTGGGCGGGGCGCCGCGGATCCCGATCCCGCTGGTGGGGGAACGGACGCACGTGCCGCTGACGCTGCGGCCCTCGTCCCTGGCCCATCTCGTGCTGTCCGGGGACGAGGTCTCGGAGATCGCGTTGGGCCTGTCCGGGGACGAGGGCGGCGCGCCTCCCGCGTCCGCCGCCGTGCAGCTCCGCGTGGTGCGGCTGCGCTAGCGCGCGACGGCGGTGCGACCGAGGCCCGGCGCCGGTCGCGCAACGCCGCGTGAGCGCCCGCCGAGCGATGAATCTTCGACGCCGGGATGGCGTATTGTCCTCACACGGGGGCCAGGCGGACCCTTCGCACCCCAACCCACGGACCCATGCGCTGCAACACCTGCGGGGAGCATCTGGAGGCCGGTGTCACCCACTGTCCCACCTGCGGTGCTCCGACGCCCCGTCTGCTCGGCCGTACGGCCAACGTGCGGCGCTGTCCCCGCTGTGGGTACTGGGGGCAGGGCGTCTCCTACTTCAGCCGCCCCGGCCACATCGCCGTCCTCGCAGGGCTCTCGCTGTTCACGTACGGGATCGGCGGGCTGACGTACTGGTTGGTCTGCAGGAAGCGGCGGATCTGTCCCAGTTGCGGGCTGGGGTGGGAGAGCTCCACCCGGTTGCTCAGCGCGCCGCAGAACGGCGCGCTGCCCCGACCCCTGGAGATCGAGCCACCCAAGCCACTCCCGGGAAGCGGGATCGGTCGGCGGGTGACCGGCGTGCTCGCGCTGCTCATGGCGGCCTTGATGATCGTCATGGGCGTCATCGAGCTGGAGGCGGCCATGATCGCCGTCGGTGGCGTGATGGGCGCCGGGGGCTCGCTCTCCTTCCTGTGGGGCTACTCCGCGCTGCAGAACCGACGCAAGGCCGTCCTCAAGAGCATGGAGCGTCGCGTCCTGCTGCTGGCGCAGGAGAAGGGCGGGCAGCTGACCGTGTCGGAGGTGGCCACGGAGCTGGACCTCTCCCTGCAGGCGGCCGAGAAGGTGCTGATGGAGATGGACGACGGCTTCCGCGTCCGCTCGGAGGTGACCGAGAGCGGGCTGCTCCTCTACGAGTTCCCCGAGCTCAAGTACCGCAACGGTCTGCCCCCGACGCCGGCGGCCGAGCGCCTGCCTCCTGCTCGTCCTGCGCCCCGGCCGCGCCCGCCCGAGGCGGCACGGACGCCGGACGCGGCCTCGGGGCCGGATCCAAAGGCCTGAGCCGGCGTCCCGCGCGTGCGGGCCCGCTCAGCGGGGCCCGGAACGGGGAGCGCGCACGCGTTGCAGCGAGACGAGGATGAGCGCGGCGCCGGCCAGCTGGAGCGGCGCGGGTCGCTCCCCCAGCCAGACCCACGCGATGGCGAGGGCCACCACGGGCACCACGTTCGAGTAGAGCGCCGTCCGCGCGCTGCCGATGACGCGCACGGCGTGGTACCAGATCAGGTACGCGGCAGCCAGGCCCAACGCTCCGGCATAGAGCGCGCGTAGCCAGAACGCGAGTGGCAGCGACGTCAGGGAGACGTCCGTCAGGGACGGCAGCCCCACCACCAGGATGGGCGGCGTGCCCAGCCAGAGCGCCCAGGCGGTGACCGGCAGCGCTCCGTGACGCGCGACCAGCGGGCGCCCGCCGACCGTGTAGGCCGACCACACCACGGAGGCCAGGACGAGCCCCAGGTCTCCGAGGAGCGCGGTGCGGTCGAGCGCGATGCCCGTGCCCCCGCCCAGCGCCACCAGGACGATCCCGACCAGGCTGGCCAGGGCCGCGCCCCAGACCCGTGCGTCCACGTGCTCGTGCCCGGCCCACGCGGAGAAGAGCGCGGTCCAGATGGGCGTGGTCGCGAGCAATACGCTGGCGTTGCCGGCCAGGGTGACCTCCAGGCCGCGGATGAAGAGCACCTGGTACAGGAGATGACCGACCACGCCCAGCACCCCGATGCGGAGCAGCGCGGGAAGCGGGAGACGGAGCGAACGGCCCCGCACGCGCAGCACGACGAACAGCGCCAGACACGCGATGGGGAAGCGGATCGCGTTGAAGCCGAGCGGGGGCACCCAGGCGAACGCCGTCTTGATGACGGCGAAGTTGAGGCCCCAGATCAGGACCAGCAGGGCCAGGGGCGCCTCGGCGCCCCGGTCGGGGAGCGGCGCGGCGGGCGTGGCGCGGGCCTGGGGCAGGGGAGCCAGCTCGGTGGTGGACGGGTCAGCGGCCTCGCGCCCTGACGCGGACGGATACTATCCTTCTCGCGAGCGCCGTCCAGGGGAGTCCCCGGGCGGCAGCGTGGACCGCGGTCCTTCGGTGGACCGTTCGTGCGAGGTGGGTATGCGGCAGTTCGACGACGAGCAGGGCCGTTCGTGGGTGGCGACCGTGGAGGCGCGACCCGACGGGAACTACAAGGGGCGCTACCACCTGGTGCTGCGCCCCCATCCGGGGGACGGCGGCGAGGTCGACCTCGACGACGTGCGCTGGAACAGCGAGCGCACCGCGGAGCGGACGCTGGAGACGATGTCGCTGCTCGAGCTGCGCCGGCGTCTACGCTGGGCGCTCAGCCGCTCCGACGTCGACGCGGTTCCCTACTGACCCGACGTCCCCGCCGCACCGGGGCGGGCGTCGGACCGGGCCGCCGGCCGTAGCTCGACCCCTGCGCCCTCGCGCGCCCGGCGCAGGCTCGCGATCCGCTCGCTCAGCGCATCCTCCACGCGCTTCGCTGCGCGCCGGGACGGCACATCGTTCTGCAGGATCGCGAACAGCACCGTCTCGCCTTCGAGCGTGCGCAGCTCCCCCGACAGTGCCGAGACGCCCGTCAGCGTTCCGGTCTTGGCGCGCAGGTTCTCCGCGGCGGCACCGCGCGTCATGCGACCCATCTCGTCCGCACCGGCGCGAGGCAGGGACTCGAACAGCGCGTCCCAGGTGTCGGCGCCGCGCATGTACGCCAGCGTCCGGACCAGCACGTCGGCGCTCACGCGGTTGCCGCGCGAAAGTCCGGAGCCGTCGTGGATCTCCACCTCGTCGGGATCGGCGCCGACGGTCTCCACCAGGAAGTCCCTGAGGACCCGGCTGCCGGCCTCGTAGGACCCTTCGCCCTCCACGGCCCGCCCCAACGTCTTGAGCAGGAGCTCGGCATAGAGGTTGTGGCTGTGCTTGTTCATGACCTCGACCAGCTCCGCCATCGGGGGGGAGCGGTGTTCGGCCACGATGCGCGGCGGCGCCGCTTCGGCGTCGAGCGGAGCCCAGCGGTTGCGACCGGTCAGCGCGGACGCGGCGTCGTTCCCGAGGGCGTGGCTTCCCCCCGCGACGCGCACGCCGCGCTCCTCGAGCGCGCGGCGCAGCGCACCGGCTGCGAAGGTCGCGGGATCGTCCACGCTGATGAGCCGCCAGCGCTCGGGACCCGCCGTCCCCAGCTCGCCCTGGATCACGATCGGACCGGTCCCCCCACTGCGCCCCGCGAACATGCGCTGCGTGCGTCCCGCCACGGTCGTCGCGCGGTTGACCACCGCCACCTGGGCTCCGCCGGGGATGGTCTCATAGCGGGCCGGCGTCTCCGCGTCGGCACCCGGCATCACGCGCAACGTGATCACGTTCTCGTTGAACGACAGCGCCGAGGCTGGCGCGGCGAACCAGTCGTCCAGGTCCGCGGGCTCCCAGTCCGGGTGGACTTCGGGTCCATCGAAGAAGGTCCCGTCCCCCACGACCGAGCCCGTGATGCCGGTCAAGCCGAGGCGCGCCACGGCCGTGTCGGCCAAGGCCTCGACCACGGCCGTGCGGGAGCCGGAGAAGCGCCACGACAGGGCAGGATCTCCGGTGCCGTACAGCACCAGGTCGCCCTGGAGGACGCCGTCGACCACGGGACCGTCCGCCAGGACGAACGTGCGGTAGCGGTACTCCGGGCCGAGCACGTGCAGCGCCGCCGCGGCCGTGAGCAGCTTCATGTTCGAGGCGGGGATCAGCGGCAGGTCGGTATTGAGCGCGAACAGCGTATCCCCGCGCTCCAGGGAGACGGCGAGGATGCCCCACGTCGCGCCCCGCCACCCCGTGCGTTGCAGCACGGCCGACAACTCCTCCTGCAGGGTCGGATCCGAGCCTGCAGGGGGGGTGCGGGCCGCGACCAGCGCGCCGGCCACCACGGTGAGGGTGGCGAGAACGGAGCCGAGACGGCGGTGGGATCCCATGTCCATGCGTACACGAAGGCGGGGTCGGGAGTTCGCTCCGGACATCAGTCGGCGAAGCCGTCCAGCGGGTCCTGCGCCGCGTCTGCGAGGATCACGCCAGGATTGAGGAGGCCGTGGGGATCGAACGCCCGCTTGAGCCCCTGGAAGCGCCGCACGCGCGATGCGCCCCAGATCCTCGGCAGGTAGGGAGCCCGGATGCGCCCGTCGCCATGCTCCCCGGAGAGTGTGCCCCCGAGTGACGCGATGAGCTCCACCGTGTCGTCGAGGAGGGTGCGGACGCGGGCGCGCCAATCCGGCCGCTCGAGGTCCACGAGCGGATTGACGTGCACGTGGCCGTCCCCGGCGTGACCGAAGACGACCGCGTCCGTCTCCGCCTCGCGGAGCAGCGCGTCCAGGCCCTGGAGGTAGCGTCCGAGCGCAGGCGGGGGCACGACCCCGTCCTCGATGAACTGCAAGGAGCGCAGGCCGCGTCCGGCGGCTTCCTGGATCAGCGGGCTCGCCCGGTGGCGGAGGCCCCAGAGCGTGGCGCTCGTGGCCGCGTCGCGTGCGATCCGCACGGGTGCGCCAACGGTCCGGGCGCGAGCCTCCAGGTCGGCGGTCAGCGCGGCCACCTGCGCCTCGTCGCCGGCCACCTCGATGAGGAGCAGCGCTTCCTGTCCTCCGCCCAGGTCGGCGAGCTCCGGATCGTTCTCCAGCCCGATCATGTCGAGCAGCCGACGGCCGAGCATCTCGCACGTCCGCGTGCCTGTGTCCCGGCACCAGGCGGTCCAGTCGAGCAGGGCCGGAAGATCCGCGCACGCCACGACCGCCAGGGCCGTGGCCCGGGGCAGGGGCTCCAGCCGCAGGGTCGCCGCCGTCACCACGGCCAGCGTGCCCTCGCTCCCGATCACCAGGTCCACGGGACGGCCGGTGGAGGCGTACGCGTCCAGCGCGTATCCGCTGGAGTTCTTGCGGACCGCCGGCCAGTCGGGTCCCGGATCGACCGCGGGGCTTCCGACCGGGGGCAGCCCCTCCAGCGCCGTCGAGCCCACCTCGACGATCCGTCCGTCGGGCAGCACCCCCTCCACCGACTCCACCCAGGCGCGGGTGGCTCCCGCCGCGAACGTGCGGGCCCCGGCCGCGTTGGCGGCGATCATCCCGCCCAGGGTGGCCCAGGCCGCGCTGGAGGGCAGGGGCGGGAAGCTCAGACCCGCGCGCGCCGCCGCCTGCTCGACGTCCGCGGCCACCGCGCCCGCGCCCACGCGCACCGTGCGGCGTGCCCCGTCCACCGGGCCGATCCATCGGAACGGGGCGCCCAGCTCCAGCACCACGCCCCGACCCACGTTGCCACCGGGCATCCCGGTCGCGGCGCCGCGGGGAACGACCGGATGGCCCTCCGAGCCGCACCAGCGCAGCAGCGTGGCGATGTCGTGGGCATCCTGGGGCAGCGCGACGGCCGACGGGCGCAGACGGACGGGACCGCGCGAACCCGCGTACGCGTCGCGGGCGGAGGCGTCGGTGTGGAAGCCACCGCGGAAGGCCCGCGGTGCCCGGAGCTCAGGCGCGGGCTTCCCGCGCATGGAGGCCGCCGCACGACTGGCAGTAGCCGCTCAGCTCCAGGCGCGCCTCCACGACGTGGAAGCCGTCGGGGGCCCGGATCACATCGCGTGCCGCCTGCAGCCCCGGCACGTCCGGGACGTCGACGATGCAGCCGCAGGCCAGACAGCGGGCATGATGATGGGGAGAGGTGTCACCGTCGTACCGCGCCGACCCATCGATGGGCGAGAGCTTTCGGGCGAGACCACAGCTCACCAGGGCCTCGAGGCTCTTGTAGACCGTCGCGAGCGAGATGCCGTCCACCTCTTCGCGCACCTGCACGAACACGTCTTCGGCCGTCGGATGGCTCGTCGTCGACACGAGGTAGCGATAGACGGCCGCGCGCTGCTCCGTGAAGCGCTGACCCCGCGCTCCCAGGGCACGCCGCAGGCGCTCGTCCAGTCCGTGACCGCTCGATGTGGGCATCCCGACAAGCTCGGTCGCCCCCGGCGCACCTGTCAACATGGCGTGTCGCACCGGGCGGTGGGCGCGCGTGGCCCGGTGACCGGGAGGTCGTGCCGGGGTGCGCTTGCATGCCCTGGAAGGGCGCGGGTACCGTTCAGGTTCCTGAGAGGGCGCCCGGGGCGCCCGGTCCCGAGCATCCGGAGTCCGACCCGATGAGCCACCGCGCAGGCGACGCCCTCGACGTCCTGCTGACCGAGACCCGCCGCTTCCCGCCGTCCGAGGCCTTCAAGGACCAGGCGGTCCTGTCCGACCCGGGTGTCTACGCGCGCGCCGCCGCCGACCCGGAGGCGTACTGGGCGTCCTGGGCCGAGGAGCTCGAGTGGTTCACGCCGTGGGACACGGTGCTGGAGTGGACGCCGCCCCATGCGCGCTGGTTCTCGGGAGGCACGCTCAACGTCGCGTACAACTGCCTGGACCGGCACGTGCGCGGCCCCCGGCGCAACCAGGCCGCGCTGATCTGGGAGGGTGAGCCCCAGGACGAGCGGCGCACCTACACGTACTGGGACCTGTACCGCGAGGTCTGCCAGTTCGCCAACGTGCTCAAGGAGCTCGGCGTCGAGAAGGGCGACCGCGTCGCGATCTATCTGCCGATGATCCCGGAGGCGGCGATCGCGATGCTCGCCTGCGCCCGCATCGGCGCGCCCCATTCGGTCGTCTTTGGTGGGTTCAGCCCCGATTCGCTCGCCGATCGCATCAACGACGCCGAGGCCAAGGTGCTGGTCACGGCGGACGGGGGCTATCGGCGCGGGCAGGTGGTCCCGCTCAAGGCCGCGGCCGACCGGGCGCTGGAGAAGTGCCCCACCATCGAGAGCTGCGTGGTGGTGGGACGTGGCTTCGGGCTCTCGCGCGTGTCCGGCGTGCACATGACCAAGGGACGCGACTACTGGTGGCACGAGCTGATGGACGCGGCTTCGGCGGAGTGTCCCGCCGAGCCGATGGAGTCGGAGGACATCCTCTACATCCTCTACACCTCCGGCACGACCGGGAAGCCCAAGGGGGTCGTGCATCACACCGGCGGGTACCTCACGCAGGTGTACGCGACCACAAAGACCGTCTTCGATCTCAAGGACGACGACGTCTACTGGTGCACGGCCGACGTGGGCTGGGTGACGGGCCACAGCTACATCGTCTACGGGCCGCTCGCGTGCGGCGCCACGGTGCTCATGTACGAGGGCGCGCCGGACTGGCCGCATCGCGGCCGCTTCTGGGAGATTTGCGAGAAGTACGGCGTGAGCGTGTTCTACACCGCGCCCACGGCCATCCGCGCCTTCATGCGCTGGGGTGAGGAGTGGCCGGCCAGGTACGATCTGTCCCGTCTGCGTCTGCTGGGGTCGGTGGGGGAGCCCATCAACCCCGAGGCGTGGATGTGGTACCACCGGGTGATCGGCGGCGAGCGCTGTCCCATCGTGGACACGTGGTGGCAGACGGAGACCGGGGCCATCATGATCACGCCGCTTCCCGGGATCACGGAGACCCGTCCCGGGAGTGCTACCCACCCCTTCCCGGGCATCTCGGCGACCATCCTGAACGAAGAGGGGAAGGAGGCGCACGCGGGCTACCTGGCCGTCACGCGTCCCTGGCCGTCCATGATCCGCACCGTGTGGGGAGACGACGCGCGCTTCCACGAGCAGTACTGGTCCAGGTGGGAGGGCACCTACTTCCCCGGCGACGGCGCCAAGCGCGACGACGACGGGTACCTGTGGGTCCTGGGTCGTGTCGATGACGTCCTCAACGTGGCGGGGCACCGCATCGGCACCATGGAGGTGGAGAGCGCCCTGGTGGACCATCACTCCGTGGCGGAAGCGGCGGTGGTGGGGAAGGCGCACGAGATCAAGGGTCAGGCGGTGGCGGCCTTCGTCACCCTGAAGGAAGGCGTCGAGGGATCCCACGCGATGCTCGAGGAGCTGCGGCAGCACGTTGCGGACAAGATCGGCGCCATCGCGCGGCCGGAGACCATCCTCTTCACGGCCGCGCTGCCCAAGACCCGGTCGGGGAAGATCATGCGCCGCCTGCTCCGCGACATCGCCGACGGCCGCGCCGTCGGCGACACCACCACGCTCGCCGATCCCGAGGTGATCCTGGCGCTCAAGACCCGCTACGAGGAGGAAGGCGCCGAGGCCTGACGCCTTCCCGGGGAGGACACATGTCCGTCTTCAGCAATCCGGCGTCGGGAGCGCCCGAGCACGCCCGCGCCTACGTAGACGCCGTGCTCGGGCTCGTGGAGGACCGCGACCGCCTCGAGATCCTGCGTACGTCCCCGGCCTGGTTCGCGGACGCGGTCACGGGGTTGGAGGAGGCTGCGCTCCTGCGACCGGAAGCGCCCGGGAAATGGTCCATCGGCCAGGTGCTGCAGCACCTGGCCGATTCCGAGCTGGTCTGGGGCTACCGGCTGCGGCGGATCCTGAGCGAGGACCGCCCGACGTTGCACGGGTTCGACCAGGACGCCTGGGCGGACGCGCTCGACTACGCCACCGGTGATGCGCAGCTCGCCCTGGACGTATTCCGCGCGCTGCGCTCGGTGCACGTCCGTCTGCTCGAGCGCGCCGGCCCGGACGCGCTGCGGCGCGTCGGCGTGCACGCGGAGCGGGGCGAAGAGAGCCTCGACCACCTGGTCTCCCTCTACGCCGGCCACGACCTCGCCCATCGCCGGCAGGTGGAGCGGATCCGCGCGTTGTACGCCTGAGGGTACCGGTCAACGGCATCCGTCGGGAGCGGCGGTTCGATTTCACGCTGCGGCCTCCCGGCCGTTCCAGGGATGAAGACCCCGACGTCCCGAACCGAGGAGACCCCGTGCCGCGGATCGTCCGCTCCCTCCTGTGCTGGGCCCGAAGCACCGTGCTGCTGACGATGACCCTGTCGGTGCTGTCGGACGGCACGGTGGAGTTGCTCCTGCGGGCGCTGCCCGGAGGCGCATGCGGATGAGGGGTCCGATCCCCCGCTGGATGGAGGCTCACCAGGCGGAGCTGACACGACACCTGGCGCGCATGGTGGACGACCCCGACGACGTGGCCGACGTGCTCCAGCACGTCTGGGTGCGGGCGTGGCAGCGCTTCCCGGACGGGGACGGCGTGAAGGTGCGCGCCTGGTTGTACCGGGTGGCCACCAACGCCGCGCTCGACCGGATCGCCTACCGCACGCGCTGGCGCGCCCGCTTGCAGACGCTGGCGGCCGACCCCGACGGCACCGTGGTGGACGCGCCCGCCGCCCCGTTGTCGGAGCGGACGGCGGGCGTGGTGCGGGCCGCGTTGGCGGAGCTGCCCCCGCGACAGCGCGAGGCGGTGTGGTTCCGATGCGTGGAGGGGCGGGACTACGGAGACGTGGCGGAGCGGATGGGCGGCACGCCGGAAGGCGCGCGCGCCAACGTGCATCACGGCCTCAAGCGGCTGCGCCGCGCGCTGGCCGACCTGGCCGAGGAGGAGTGAGATGACGCAGCGAGTGGAAGAGCGGGCCTGCGCGGTGTCGGAGCGCGAGCTCCACGCCTTCCTGGACGGCGAGGTCTCCGACGTGGAGGCCGTGGATCTGGCGGAGCACGTGGCCGGCTGCCCGCGCTGCCGGGCGCGGGCCGTGGCCGAGCGGCGGACCCGGAGTGCGCTGGCCGCGCTGGATGCGGAGCAGGCCGTGCGCTGGCACCGGTTCCGAAGCCCGTTCGGGACGCTGTACACGGCACGGACCGCGCGCGGTCTGGCCCGGGTGAGCTGGCAGCAGCCGGACCCCGAAGCGTTCGAGGCGGCGCTGGCGCAGCGCTTCCCCGGGCTCCCGGTGCTGCGCGACCGCGTTGCGCTCGAGCCGGTGGAGGACGAGATGAGCCGCTACTTCGACCGGGAGCTCGAGCGCTTCACCGTGGACGTGGACCTGAGCGACC
Source organism: Gemmatimonadota bacterium (assembly GCA_041390125.1). Classification (NCBI taxonomy): domain Bacteria; kingdom Pseudomonadati; phylum Gemmatimonadota; species Gemmatimonadota bacterium. Next base: position 269,583 of record JAWKQN010000005.1, read on the forward strand.
TGGGGGATTTCCAGCGCAGCGTGCTGCAGGAGGCCGCGCGGATCCCGTTCGGCGAGGTCATCCCCTACGCGGAGCTGGCGCGCCGGATCGACCGGCCGCGCGCGGCGCGCGCGGTAGGGAACGCGCTCGGCGCCAATCCGGTGGCGATCGTGGTGCCCTGCCACCGGATCGTGGCCAGCAACGGGACGCTGGGGGGCTACACCGGGGGCGTCGAGTACAAGCGGCGGTTGCTGGACGTAGAGGGGCGCCGCGACCTGTTCAGCGAGGGGGGATGATGCCGCGGAAGAAGGAGATACGCGCCCCGGGCGAGCTGGCGTTCCTGGAGCGGGCGCTGCACGAGGGCTTCGACGCCGAGGCCTGGCACGGCCCCACGCTGCGGGGAAGTCTGCGGCGCGTCCGGGCGGAGGAAGCCGCGCGCTCGCCGGGCGCGGACCGCCACACCATCTGGGGTCTGGCGCTGCATGCGGCGTACTGGAAGCATCGGGTGCGGTGCCGCATCACGGGCCTGGAGTCGAGGTTCGAGCGCAGCCCCGCGAACTTCCCGACCGTGCCCGAACGCGCCGACGAGGCCGCGTGGAAGGAGGACCTGGCGTTGCTGGACCGTATGCACGGCGACCTGCTCGCGGCCGTGCGTGCCCTGGACCCGCGAACGTTGGACGATCCCGCACCGCGCCGCAGCCGGCGCGACCAGATCCTGGGCGCGGCGTTCCACGACGTCTACCATGCCGGGCAGATCCGGTTGCTCCGGAGGATGTTCGAGTCGGGGTGAGACGGCCCTCCCGACCCGCTACTCCGTCGCCAGCGGATCCGGTCGACCGCCCGGCCGGGGCCGGCCTCCCTTGTCGCGCAGCGGATGGGCGGGCACGCCGACCACCAGCGTATCCGCAGGAACGTCCTTGGTGATGAGCGCGCCCGCACCCGCCATGGAGTATTCGTGCATGCGCACACCCGCCAGCACCGTGGCGTGGTACGCGACGCGTACGCCGCGCTCGATCACGGTGGGTGCGAGCGTCACGTCGCGCGGGTCGTCCAGGGCGTGCGAGTGGCTGTAGACGTTGACGAAGTCGGACAGCGACACCTTGTCTCCGAGGACGATGCCACCCCGGTCGTCCAGCAGCACCTCGCGGTGCACGACGACGTTGTCCCCGACCTCCAGGTTGTAGCCGAAGCTGAGCTTGACCTGATGGAAGGCCTTGAAGTTGGTGCCGCAGCGCTTGAAGATCCGGCGGGCCAGCAGGCGGCGCAGCTTGATGCCCAGGTGCACGTTCTCCCCGAGCGGGCTGCGGTCGAACATCTCCCAGAGCCAGATCAGCGGCTTGACCCGGTCGTAGCGCTCCAGGTCGGTCTCGTCGTAATACTCGGGCTCCAGCGTCACATTGCGCGCGTCCAACTGCAGCGCCAGCACCTCCGTGGCTCCGGACGTCCCGTCGGTGCCCCGGAGCCACGGCCCGTACACCTCCGTCAAGACCTCCCGGCAGAGCGCATAGCGGTCGCAGGCGGGATCCTCCAACCGGGCGTCGATGGAGCCCAGCCAGCGGTCGTAGGCCGCTTCGGTCTCGGGCGGGAGAGGGACAGGACGGAGCGGCAGGTTGGGCATCGGGCTCGGGGTCCGGGGTGCGCGGGGGTCCGGGGAAGACTACCCCCCGGGTGGGGCGCTTCCAAGGGCGGGCTGCAACGGGGTGGCCGCACGAGCGTCCACCGGACGGACCGTCGGGCCGGTCGGGCCCGTCGCCCGCCGGCGCGCGGGCGTCTCCCTGGGCTCTCCGCCAATCCTGGAGGCCCGCGCCCGGTTCCCTTGACCCGCTCCCGCCTTTCGTCGAGCGTTCCGATCTGGGGTCCCGGTCCCGACCTGGCCTCCTCGACCGGTCGGGGCAGGGGCCACGCCGTCAGCCGCAGGGAGCGGACATGCACGACATGCTCAGAACCCGGTTGCTCCGCACCATCGAGGGCCTGCCGGAGAACCAGGTCTACCAGGTCCTCGACTACATCGAGTTCCTGCAGTCCAAGTACGCCCCGGCCGCCGGAACCGAGGCCAGCAGCCTGCAGCGCTTCGCCGACACCCTCGAGGACAAGCTCCGGCGCAAGGCCTTGAACCCGAGCACCCTGCGCGAGGCCTTCCAGCTGATCTCGGCAGCGGACCGCGTGCTCTCCGGCGTGTCGAACGCCGGCAAGAAGCTCCTCAACGAGCTGGGGGGCGTGGAAGACGAACGTCCCGCGGGAACCGCGACGCCCTCCGATCCGCGCCCGCCCGCCCCCGGCAACGGCGGACCCTCGTCGCCTTGACACTCCGGCGTCCGCGCCGGTAGGATGGCCCATGGGAAGACCAGTGTTTCCCAGCGGCTCTCGCCCGCCGACTGTCGTGCCTCGGGCACGGACGTTCGGCGGGCGCTTTGTATCCACCCTCCACGCCGTTCTGCCCTGTCCATGACCCTGCGTTCGTCCCGCTCCGCCGACGTCATCCGCATGCCCACCAAGCGCCCGCGCGCGTCCCACATCGTCGGCGAGGGCCTGACGTTCGACGACGTGCTCCTGATCCCCGGCCACTCCACGATCCACCCGAAGGACACCGTCCTCGAGTCGCGCCTGACGCGGGCCATCCCGCTGCGCATCCCGCTGCTGTCCGCGGCGATGGACACCGTGACGGAGGCGCGCATGGCGATCGCCATCGCGCGGGAAGGCGGGATCGGGATCGTCCACAAGAACATGTCCATCGAGCGCCAGGCGGAGGAGATCGACCGGGTCAAGCGCTCCGAGAGCGGCATGATCCTGAATCCCATCACGCTGGGGGCGCATGCGACGCTGAAGGACGCGCACGACCTGATGGCGCGCTTCTCCATCAGTGGCGTGCCCATCGTGGAGGAAGGCGGTCGGCTGGTCGGCATCATCACGAACCGCGATCTCCAGTTCGAGACGGACCTGTCGCAGTCCATCGACGCCGTGATGACCTCCGAGCGGCTCGTCACGGCTCCGGTCGGCACCACGTTGGACGACGCCGAGCGCATCCTGCACAAGCACCGGATCGAGAAGCTCCCGGTCGTGGACGACAACGGCATCCTGCGGGGCCTCATCACGGTCAAGGACATCTACAAGCGGCGTCAGTTCCCCGACGCCTGCAAGGACGATCACGGTCGTCTGCGCGTGGGTGGCGCCATCGGCGCCGGCCCCCGAGACCTGGATCGGGCGCACGCCCTGGTGGCGGCAGGCGTGGACGTGCTCGTCATCGACACGGCGCACGGACATTCGGAAGGGGTGCTGCAGGCGCTGGAGCGGACGCGGGCGGCGCTACCGGACGCACAGATCGTGGCCGGCAACGTGGGAACCGCGGAGGCGGCGCGCGCGCTGGTCGAGCGGGGTGCCGATGCGGTGAAGGTGGGCGTGGGACCCGGCTCGATCTGCACCACGCGGGTGGTCACCGGCGTGGGACTGCCGCAGCTGACCGCCATCATGGACGCGGTCGACGGCGTCGACGGCCGCGTGCCGATCATCGCCGACGGGGGGATCCGCTACTCGGGCGACATCGTCAAGGCGCTGGCCGCCGGCGCGTCGTCGGTCATGATGGGCTCGATGTTCGCCGGCACGGAGGAGGCCCCCGGAGAGAGCTTCCTGCTGGAGGGGCGGCGCTTCAAGATCGTGCGCGGCATGGGCTCCCTGTCCGCGATGGAGCAGGGCTCCGCCGACCGATACTTCCAGGAGGGGGAGCAGAACGCGAAGAAGCTGGTGCCGGAGGGCATCGAGGCGCGCGTGCCCTACAAGGGTCCCGTGGGCGACACGGTCTTCCAGCTCGTGGGTGGCCTGCGCAGCGGAATGGGCTACGTGGGCGCGTCCGACCTGGAGGACCTGCGCGAGCGGGCCCGATTCCTGCGCATCACATCGGGAGGGCTGCGGGAGTCGCACCCGCACGACGTGACCATCACACGCGAAGCGCCCAACTACCACCTGTAGCCCGCACGCCATGCGCCCGCACGAGATCCGCCCGAGGTTGCTGCTCGGTCCCGGCCCCTCGCCGGTGTCCGAGCGCGTGCTCGCGGCCCTGGCCCGACCGACCGTCGGGCACCTGGATCCGCAGCTGCTGGCCCTGATGGACGAGATCCAGGAGGGTCTGCGCCGGGTGTTCGGCACCACGAACCCCATGACGTTCGCGCTGTCGGCCACCGGGTCGGCGGGCATGGAGGCCGCGCTCGCCAACGTGCTGGAGCCGGGAGACGGCGCGGTCATCGGCGTCAACGGCGTCTTCGGAGGCCGGCTGGCCGAGATGGCCCGGCGCTTGGGGGCCCGGGTCGTCGAGGTGGAGGCCCCCTGGGGGGAGCCGATCCCGGAGGAGCGTTTCCTGGACGCGGTACGTCGTCTCCCGGGTGCGCGCGTCGCCGCCCTGGTGCACGCCGAGACGTCGACCGGGGTCGAGCAGCCTCTCGATGGGGTGGGCCGCGCGCTGGCGGACACGGACGCCCTGTTCCTGGTCGACGCGGTCACCTCGCTCGCGGGCATCCCCGTGGAGGTGGACGCACGGGGGATCGACATCTGCTACGCCGGCACGCAGAAGTGCCTGGGCGTCCCCCCGGGCCTGGCGCCCATCACGTTCTCGCCCAAGGCCATGGACCGGATCGCCCGGCGGACCGTTCCCTGTCCGAGCTGGTATCTGGACGTGACGCTGATCGCGGGCTACCTGGGAGAGGAGCGGCGGTATCATCACACGGCGCCCGTGAACATGCTGTACGCGCTGCGGGAGGGGCTGGCCCTCGTGGAGGAGGAGGGCCTCGAGGCCCGGTTCGCGCGCCACCGCGCCGCAGGCGAATCCCTGCAGGCCGCGCTGGTCGAGCGCGGCTTCGGGCTCTTCGCCACCGAGGGGTTCCGGCTTCCGCAGCTCACCGCCGTGTCCCTGCCGGGCGGTCGGGACGAGGCGCCGCTGCGACGCGCGCTCCTGGAGCGGCACGGGATCGAGGTCGGCGGAGGGCTGGGACCCGCCAAAGGACGCATCTGGAGGATCGGGCTGATGGGAGAAGGCGCGCGCACGTCCGTGGTGGACCGACTGCTGGAAGGGGTGGACGCCGTGGTTGCGGTGGAGGCGCTCGCGTGAGGGCCCGGACCGGTCTCCTCGCGCTCGCGGCCCTGACGGGCTGCGCGCCGGTCGGCGGCGGGCCCGCTCCCGCCCCCGCGCCCGTGGCGGACGAGGTCCTGCCGCTCGAGCTGCCCGAACCTCCCGTCGCAGAGACCGAGACTCCCGCGGGGGAAGCCCCGGTCTGGGTGGACGTGCCCGACGAGGTCGCCGAAGCGGCGGCCGAGGATCCCCACCTGGACGAGATCCTCTCCTCGCCGCTCCGCAACCAGCCCGAGATCCGGGAGCGGATCGACTTCTGGGTCAACTTCTGGAGCACGCGCGGATCGGCTCACTTCCAGCGCTATCTCGACCGCATGGGGCGGTACCAGCCGCTCGTGGATGCGGAGATCGAGGCGCGGGGCCTGCCCCGTTCGCTGCGCTATCTCCCGATCGTCGAGTCCGGCTACAACCCGGGCGCGCAGAGCCGCGCCGCCGCGGTGGGGTTGTGGCAGTTCATGAGCGGCACCGCCCGCTTCAAGGGCCTGCGCGTCGACGGCATCGTGGATGAGCGGCTCGATCCGGTGGCCGCCACACCGGTGGCGCTGGACTACCTGGCCGAGCTGCGTGAACAGTTCGGATCGTGGTTCATGGCGCTCGCCGCCTACAACTCGGGTCCGGGCCGCATCGGCGGCATCATCCGCCGTCACGCGCCGGATGCGCCGCGCACGGATTCGCTCTTCTGGGCGCTCTCCGATCGCATGCCCAACGAGACCAGCCACTTCGTGCCCCGCCTGTTCGCGGCCACCGAGATCGCCATGGACCCGGAGCGCTACGGGTTCCGGCTCCCCGCCGAGATCGAGGCGTTCGACTACGAGACCGTGGAGGTGGACGATGCGGTGTCGTTGGACGTGGTGGCCGAGCTGATCGACGCCGAGGAGGACGTGATCCTCGAGTTGAACCCGCATCTGCGGCAGCGCGTGACGCCTCCGGGCCGTCCCTTCACGGTACGCGTGCCCCGGGGACGCACCGTCGGCTTCGCCGAGCGCCTGGCCGAGGTGCCCCAACGCCAGCGGGTCACCTTCCTGCAGCACCAGGTGGCGCGCGGCGAGACGCTCTCCCACATCGCCGGCCGCTACGGCATCCGCGTGTCCACCCTGCAAGCGGCCAATCCCAACGTGAACCCGCGCCGCATGCGGATCGGGCAGACGCTGATCATCCCGACCGGCGGGGTGGACCGTGCGCGCATCGCGGCCGCCACGCCGGCCGCTCCGCCGAGCGCGGGCCGCGCGGACGCGGCCGAGGGCGGCGGGGAGACCACGACGACCACCGTCGCCGTCGCGACACCGGGCGGGGCGGACGTCACCCACGTGGTCCAACGCGGCGAGAACCCCTGGACCATCTCGCGGCGCTACGGCGTCCCGGTGGACGATCTGCTCGCCTGGAACTCGCTGACCAAGGGCGAGACGATCCATCCCGGCACGCGTCTCCAGGTGCGGGGCGCCCGCGTGGTGCTCTACCGGGTGCAGTCGGGGGACACCCTGTCGGGGATCGCCGCCCGCCACGGCGTGAGCGCGCGTGCGATCGCGGACGCCAATGGGCTCACGCTCCGGTCGGTGATCCGGCCGGGCGACCAGATGAAGATCCCCGTGGGGGGGAACTAGCCGGCTTCAGACGGCTGTCGGTGCGCCGCCCCGCCTCGTCGGCCGGGGCTCACACACCCGTCAGTCGGTGCCGGCGCGCCAGGTCCCCGAGCGCCCGCCCGACTTCTCCACCAGCCGCACCGCTTCGATCACCATCCCCCGGTCCACGGCCTTGACCATGTCGTACACGGTCAGCAGCGCCACGCTGGCCGCCATCAGCGCCTCCATCTCCACGCCGGTCCGGCCGTGCACGCGCGCCGTGGCCGTCACCCGCACGCCGGGCAGCTCCGGGGCGGGCTGGACGTCCACGTCGAACGAGGTCTCCGGCAGGGCGTGACACAACGGGATGAGGTCCGCGGTGCGCTTGCCGCCCAGGATGCCGGCCAGGCGCGCCGTCCCCAGCACCTCGCCCTTCTTGCCGTCGCCCCGGATCACGCGCTCGAGCGCCTCCGCGCTCATGCGGATCCGCCCTTCCGCGATCGCGGTGCGACCGCTGATGGCCTTGCCGCCCACGTCCACCATGTGCGCCGATCCGTCCGTGCGCAGGTGGGTCAAGGCGTCGTCGTCGGGCGGGTGACCGGAGGCGTCCATGGGAGGCGGGGTCAGGAGGCGACGGCCTGCGCGTGCAGGAGCTCGCGCAGCCGTTGGGACAGGTGGAAGAGCAGAAGCTGGGGATTGGCGTTGCCCTGGGCCAGCGCCCGGGCTTCGAAGACCGCGTCCACCGCCGGGCCGTACCGATCCGCGGGCGTGCCCAGCGCGCGCTGGATCCGCCCCAGCAGCTCCAGCTGGTCCACGCTGACCACCTGGTCCTCCAGTCCCGCGGCCACCGCCGCCAGGTCGCGCAGCCACTGGGCCGTCTCGTCCAGGAGCGGCGCCAGGCCGCGTCCGCCGGCCACGGACGCACCGACCGCGTAGGCGTAGGCGCCGTCCGGCCGGGGCGACAAGGCGGCGCGCACGAAACCCAGCGCCTCGGAGCGGACGCGCTCCAGCGCTCCCGGCCCCCCCGCGTCCGGCAGGAAGCCCAGCGCGCGCCCGAGGGAGCCGCGCCCCAGGCGGGCCGCGACCGCGGCGGCGGGGGGCGCTGCGTCGGCCCACTCGATCAGCGCGCGCTCCACGTCGGGGGTGGGAAGGGGTGCCAGGTGGAGGTGGAGCAGCCGTGACCGGATGGTCGGCAGCAGTGCGTGGGGCTCGGCGGACGTCAGGATGAAGTGGGTCGACCCCGGCGGCTCCTCGAGCAGCTTGAGCAGGGCGTTGGCGGCTTCCGGGCTCGATTCCTGAGGCACGAGGGCCTCTGCCGACCCGACCAGGAAGATCTGACGCCCCCCCTCGGAGGAGCGCTTGTGGGCCAGGCGGCGGATGGTGCGCGACGTGGCCACGAACAGGCCGACGGGCTCGTCCTGGGCGGCGGCCCGGAGCGGAGCCTCGCGGATCTCGGCAAGCGCCTCCTGCCGCGCCTCCTCCAGCTTGTCCTCCAGCCGCTCGGGGCTGCTGGCACCCTTGGGGCGGGGCAGGGGGAAGAACCAGTGCAGGTCGGGGTGCTCCAGGCGGAGCACGAGCCGGCAGGCGCGGCAGGCCCCGCAGGGCCCTCGCTCCGCGTCGGGGGCGTCGCAGAGGAGGAGCTGGGCCAGCCACAGGCCCAGGCGCTGCTTGCCCACCCCGGCGGGTCCGTGCAGGAGCAGCCCCGCCGGCAGGGCGCCGCGCGCAAAGGCGCCCGCGAGGCTCCGGCGCAGCGCGTCGTGGCCCAGGACCGGATGGAGCGTCACGAGCCGGGGCGCGCCTTCAGCCACTGCAGCGGATCGGTCGCCTGGGGCGAACTGCCTCCGATCCGCATGCGGACCTGGAACTCGAGGTGGGGCCCTTCGGGTGTGTTGGCGCCCCCGACCGTCCCCAGCACCTGTCCGTCCGTGACGGACCTCCCTTCCGCCACCGTGACCCCGTCCAGGTACAGGTAGAGGGTGTAGAAGCCTTCCCCGTGGCTGAGCATCACGGTGGGCCCGTAGCCCTCGAGCGGGCCCGCGTGGACGACCAGCCCGGGCCGTACGGCATGGACCGGCGTGCCCACCGGGGCCGCGATGCCGAGGCCGTTCCACCGGAGCGCCGTGCCGTTCGGACGCTGCTCCAGCCCGAAGCGGTAGAGGATCTGTCCATCCACCGGCCAGTCCAGCGCCCCCACGTCCGCGGCCGACAGGGTGGAGGCCGCCGGAGCCGGTCCTCCCGCCACCCGCGTGCGTTGCTCCTCGGTGCGGCGCCGTTCCTCCAGGTCTTCCACCAGCGCGGTCATGCGCTGGTCGCGCGCCTCCAGCTCGGCCAGGCGGCCTTCGGCTGCCTGCGCGCTCTGGCGATACGTGGAGAGCGTCGCCTGATGGGTGCGCTGCACGCGTACGAGCTCGCGCTCCTCCTGCAGCTTGGCGTCACGCAGGCGGCCGAGCTCGGCGAGCTGACCCTCCAGCTCGGCGCCCTGATCCACGAGCGAACGCTCGAGCGTGGCGACCCGGTCCACGAGCGTCTGGTCCAACGACGTGAGCAGATACAGGTAGCGATAGCGGTTGAGCAGGTCCGCGAACGATTCCGCTCCGAGCAGCACGCGCACGGCGTTCAGCGGTCCACGTTTGAAGACCTCGCGTAGCCGCGTCCCCAACGCGCGTCGCTTGCGGGTCAGATCCTCGCGTGTGGAGCTGAGCGACGTGGTGATGCGGGTCACCTCGGAGGAGACGGTCTCCAGCTGGAAGTCCATCTCCACCACGGCCGAGCGCGACGTGTTGAGCTGCCGCTCGATGTTCTGGATCTCGGAGGAGACGTCGCGCACCTGCGAGCGGAGGTTGTTCAGCTCGGTGTTGAGCCGAGCCCGCTCGGAGCGGATCTCCTCCAGCCGGCGCTGGCTCTCGGCGATCTGCTGCCGCACGTCCGCCGGCGGTTGCTGCTGGGCGGAGAGCGGGGCCGCGAGCAACGCGAAGACGGCGACGGCGCGGGGGACGAGGGCACGCATCCTCAAACTTCCCGCAGGTACCGCCGCAGCGCCAGGGCGCTGGAGGCCGTACCGAACACGACACCGGCGCCCAGACCGATCAGGATCCACGACGACGGCAGGAAGGCCACCTCGAACAGGAAGCCGCGGATGGTGCGGTGCGTGAGCCAGGTGAGCCCCAGTGCCAGCAGCCCGCCCGCCAACCCCGTGACGGCACCCTCCAGCAGGAAGGGGCGGGCGACGAACCCGTTGGTGGCGCCCACCAGCCGCATGATGGCGATCTCGTCCTTGCGCGCGAAGATGGCGATGCGGATCGCCGTCCCGATGATGAGCGCCGCCACCGATGCGAACGCGAAGCCCAGGAAGAGCGACGTGAAGCCCGCGATCCGGCGCAGCAGGAAGAGCCGCTGCACCCACTCCTGCCCGTAGCGCACGTCTTCGACGAAGGGGAGGAGCGTCGCCTCGTGCGCGACCTCCTCGATGGCCTCCTCCGTGCGGAATTCCTCCTGCAGGCGGATCTCCAGCGACGCCGGCAGGGGGTTGTCGTCGAGGCCGCGGAAGGCGTCGCGGAACTCGGGCAGGTCGGCCTGGGCCCGCGCCAGCGCCTGGTCCTTGGTGACCAGCCGCACCTCCAGCACCTCCGGCCGGCGACGCAGCTGATCCTGCCCCATGGTGACGTCGAGCGCACGTGCGTCGTCGCGCAGGTAGGCGACGATCTCCACGCGTTCCTCGATGGTGGCCAGCGCCTCGCTCAGGTTGAACGCGGCCAACGAGAAGATGCCCACCACGAAGAGGGCCAGCCCCACCATGGCGGCGGACAGTCCCGTCAGCACCGGAGCGCGGCGGAAGGCCGCCAGCGCTTCGCGCAGCGCGTAGGGCATCAGGCCGCTTCCGAGTCGTAGACCAGCCGCCCCTGGTCGAGCTCGATCATGCGTAGCTCGGGGTGCTTCTGGATCAGCTCGAGGTTGTGCGTCGCCATCAGCACGGACATGCCGAGCGCGTTGATCTCCAGGAACAGGTCCAGGATCCCGCGGGTGGCGCGGTCGTCCAGGTTGCCCGTGGGCTCGTCGGCCAGCAGCACCAGCGGGTCGTTGGCCAGGGCGCGCGCGATGGCCACGCGCTGGCGCTCTCCACCGGACAGCTCCTCGATGTGGGCGCCCGCCTTGGCGGCGAGGCCCACCTGCGAGAGCAGACGCTGGACCTTGGGGCCGATCTCCCCGCGGGACGTGCCCGTCACCTCCAGGGCGAACGCGACGTTCTCGGCCGCGGTGCGGCCCGGGAGCAGGCGGAACTCCTGGAAGACGTAGCCCACGCGGCGGCGCACCTTCCAGAGATCGCGCTCCGGGGTGCGCAGCGAGGAGAAGCCGCTGACCCGCACTTCGCCCTGGCTGGGACGCTCCGCCATGTGGATCAGCCGCATGGTGGTGGACTTGCCGGAGCCCGAGTGACCGGTCAGGAAGACGAACTCACCCTTGCGGACGTGGAAGGACACGTCGCTCAGCGCCGCTCCCCGGGGCGGGTAGTCCTTGGTCACGTGGTTGAACTTGATCACGGCGCTCCGTGCCCTGGCGTTCCGTTCCGGGCGCCGGGTGGCCGCTGCGTGTCCGACCGGGCCCGGCCGGACGGTGGCCCCATGCTACCCGCGGTCCAAATCCGTGTCAAAGCGTGGGATCCGACAACCGGCGCGCCAGCTGGATGGCCTCCATGAAGGACGACGGGTCGGCCCGACCGGTGCCCACCAGATCAAAGGCCGTGCCGTGATCGGGGGACGTGCGGACGAACGGCAGCCCGAGCGTGACGTTGACCCCACCTCCGAAGGACGCCGTCTTGAAGGCGGCCATCCCCACGTCGTGGTAGGGGGCGAGCACGGCGTCGAACTCCCCCTGGAGCGCCCGGTGGAAGACCGTATCGGCCGGGATGGGTCCCGTGAGCTCCACTCCGTTCCGCCGAGCTTCGTCCACCGCCGGGATGAGCACCCGCGCTTCTTCGTCCCCGAACAGGCCTCCGTCGGAGGCGTGGGGGTTGAGGGCGCACAGGGCCAGTCGCGGGGCGCCGATCCCCCACCGTTCCGCGAGCGAACGCGAGGTCAGCCGTGCCGATTCCACCAGGAGCTCCGTGGTGAGGAGCTCCGGGACGCGCCGCAGCGCGACGTGCGTGGTGACCAGGAGCACCCGGAGCGGCCCCCCCAGACGCGTGCGCTCGGCCGCCATCAGCATGCCGACCCGGGGGGCCGAAGCCAGCGCACCCAGCATCTCCGTCTGGCCCGGGGTGCGATACCCGGCCACGTGCAGGGCACCCTTGTGCACGGGACCCGTCACGATGGCGTCCGCCTCTCCCGCCAGGCAGAGTTGGACGGCCCGTGTCAGCGCCAGGCCGGACACGGCCCCGGCGGAGCGCTCGGACCCGTCGAACGGACCGACCGCCTCGAAGGTGGCGCCGGGGAACGGCCCCGCATCCCGCGCGCCGAGCACATGGAGCGGGACCCCGCGCAGGTCCTCCGACAGCTGCTCGAGCGAGCGGCGGAGCAGCTCCGGTCCCACGCCCCGGGGATCGCCGGTCGTCAGGACCAGCCCCCGGGTCCGTGCGGTCGTCACATCCGGATCTCGACGTAGGAGCGCTCACGCAGGGAGCGCATGAGCTCCTCCAGCACCTTCTCCTGGGTCAACCGCTGCCGGATGTTCGATTCCAGGTCCGCGAAGGTGTAGTCGCCCTCCTCGCGGATCTCCACCACCTGCACCACCGCGTAGGCGTTCTGGCCGCCGTTGGCCAGCCGGATGGGACCGACGACGTCGCCCGCCGAGGCGTTCCCCAGCGCGGCCGCGTAGCCCAGTGGCAGGCTGCTCAGCTGGTCCTGCGTGGTGGTGAGCGAGTCGGGGAGCTCCTCGCTGCCGTACGTGTCGGCCAGCTCCTTCACCGACTCGCCCGCCCGGGCGCGCACCAGCAGGCTGTCCGCCAGGGCCCGGGCCCGGGTGTCGTCGTCGGCGCCCAGGTTGAAGCCGATCAGGATGTGCCGCGCCTTGCGCTCTGGACCGCGCACGCGGTCCACCTTGATGATGTGGTAGCCGAACTGGGTGCGGATGGGGGGACTGACCTGTCCGCTGAACAGCTCGAACGCCGCGTCCTCGAACTCGCGCACGAAGCCCGATCCGCGCTTGAACCACCCCAGGTCGCCGCCGAGCTGCTTGGAGCCGGGGTCGTCCGACCAGCGGCGCGCCACCTCCTCGAAGTCGGCTCCCTCCAGCAGGGCGAAGTAGAGCGAATCGGCCTTCTGCAGGGCCAGCGAGTCCGCCTCCTCCGAAGGCGAGGGCTCCACGATGATCTGCCGGAAGGTGATCGTGGCGGGTCGGCGCTGCAGCTGTCCGCGGTTGGCGTCGAAGAACGCCCGCATCTCCGACTCGTCGACCTCGGCCACGCGCACCGTGCGCTGCTGCTTGGCCATGTACTGCTGCTGCAGGGATTGCGCGCGCGCGTCCTGCTTGAGCATGTCCCGGAAGGCCTGCAGGCTGAGGTCCTGATCGTCCAGGATGCGCTGGAAGGCGGTCTGCCCACCGGCGCGCTGGATGCGCGCGTCGACGTCCTGGCGGACCTGCTCGTCCAGCTGCTCGTCGTTGACCTGGATGGTCGAATCCTGCAGGGCGGCCTGGATGACCAGCTGCTCGTTGACCATCTGGTCCAGGATCTGCCGGCGCGCCTCGCGGCGCGCCGCCGAATCGGAGGGCAGCGGGGCGCCGTTCAGCTCGAGCTGGAGCTCCCGCTCCCGGAGCTGGGACAGCAGGATGATGGAGTCCTGGGCGACCGCCACGATGCGATCCACCTCCTCGGAGGTCTGGAGCGGCACCTGGGCCGACGCCGGGGCGGTGCCCGCCAACGCCAGCGGAAGGGCGAGCAGCAGTCCGGAGAACGGGCGCATCGGAGAGATCTTCATGCGTTCCTAGAACCGGAGCGGGGTCAACGTGTTCCGCCGGTGGTGTCGGGTGCGGCGGTGGAGTCGAGGGCGGCGCCCGGCAGCGGCGGCGCCAACCCGGCCTCGCCGGTGGTGGACGACTCGGGCGCACGGGCGCGGCGCTCCTCGCGCAGCGTCTCCAGGGCCCGGTCCAACCCCGGCTCCACCAGACGGCCTCCCGCGGCTTCCCGCAGGGTCACCGACAGGGCGGCCAGCTCCACGAACTCGCCCTCGCCACGGATGATCCGGTCCAGGCTGGCGGTCACGGCCGAATCCACGGCGGCGGCCCGGCCCGGTCCGTCCACCCCCAGGTCGCGCAGACCCAGCTGGTCGGCCACCGTGACGAGCTGCACGCGCGCGTCCAGCGTGAGCGAGTTCCGCAGCGCCTCGGGGGTCTCGATCCCACGACGCCGCGCCTCGTCGATCAACAGCCGCCCGCGGGTGACCCCTTCCAGGAACGGCTCCATCTGTTCGTCCGTGGCCTGGATCATCTCCACCCGCAGCGCGCGTGGCTGCGCCAGCAGGAAGGCCTGCAGGTCCCCCACCGTCAGAGCCCCGCCGGCGTAGCGTACCAGCACCCGCTCGCGCTCGGCGCGCGGGAGCGGACGGGGCACATCTGCGGCCAGCTCGCGCGCGGCGTCCGCGGCGCCGGCCTGCACGGCGAGGTCGGCACTGTCCTGGAGCGAGCGCACGAACGCCTGCTCCGCCTCGCCCACCCGCCGGTTCTTGACGGCGTTCGCGAACGCTTCGCGCACGGTGTCGAACGGAGCCACCTGCCGCTCGTCCACACGGATGACGTGGACGCCGAACTCCGTGATCACGGGCTCGGAGACCTGACCGGGCGCCAACGCGAACGCCACCTGCGAAAATGCCGGCACCATGGTCTGGCGCTCGAAGAAGCCGAGGTCGCCGCCGTCGGAGGCCGATCCCGTGTCCGTCGAGTACTGGCGGGCCAGCGCGGCGAAGCTCTCGCCCCCCTCCGCGCGTCGCTTGAGCGCCTGCGCGAGGGCCACGGCGGAGTCGCGCGAGGCCTCCCGCTGGCGATCGAACTGGAGCAGGATGTGCCGGGCGTGGACGCGCGCGCCGGGCAGCTCCTGCTCGTAGAGCGCGCGCAGCTGATCCTCCGCGAGGACCGTGTCCACCTGGACCGCCTGCTGGCGGAGCGCCTGCACCAGCTCGCGCTCCAACTGTGGGCGCACGACGCTGCTCAGGTCGAGCGCGCCCAGGGCCGAGTCCGACCCGGCCGTCTCGGCGAGGAGCGTATAGTCGATCCACAGGTCGGCCACCTGGGCGACGACGTCCCGCTCCGCGGGGATCTGGGGATGGTCGGCCAGGAGTGCGACGGTCTCGTCCACCGTGAGCACGTGATCCGCGGCTACCGCCACGGCGTCGGCCGGCGGCCGGTCGCCGCACGCCACGAGCGCGGCGCACACCACCAGCGCGAGCGTCCTCTTCATCCGAAGGAAATCTCCTCCCCGCGCCTGCGGGGGGTCACGGGCAGGCCTTCGCTCCGTCCACGAACGGCCCGGCCGGGGTTCAGGTGGGGTCTCCGCCGTCGGCCCCGAGCGCCTCCAGCGCCTCGATGACCGTCGCGGAAAGCGGCTCCGGTCCCTCGCGGCGCAGCGCCAGGGAAAGCGGTGCCATGCGGCGTACCTCCACCTCCACCCGGCGGTTCCCGAGAGGGCCGGCCAGCGCGGCCAGCCGGGGGCGGGCCTCGGCGCGGAATCCGAGACGCGCCTGATCGGGCTTGAGGAAGACCCGTTCGACCCCCAGGCGCCGCCCCAGGATGCGCAGCCGCTCGTGGGCGAGCAGCCTTGCCGCGGGCGCGGGCAGCGGTCCATAGCGGTCCGCCAGCTCCTCGCCGAGGGCGTCGACCTCCGGCAGCGTGCCGGTGCCGGCCAGCCGGCGGTAGAAGTGCAGCTTCTGTCCCGAGTCGGCGATGTACTCGTCCGGCAGCAGGGCCGGGCCGTCCATGATGATCTCGGGGTCATCGAAGTCCGGCTGTTCGTCCGGGCGCTGCAGGCGCTCGATGGTCTCCTTGAGCAGCCGCAGGTAGGTGTCCAGTCCCACCGCGTGCGCGAATCCCGACTGGTCGGCCCCGAGGAGGTTGCCCGCGCCGCGCAGCTCCAGGTCCTTGAGGGCCACCGAGTATCCGCTGCCCAGCTCCGTGTAGTGCTCGAGCACGCGGAGCCGCTTCTCGGCGTCGTCGGTCATGCGCTCGGGCACGATCAGGTAGCAGAAGGCGCGGCGGTCGGAGCGACCCACACGGCCGCGGATCTGGTAGAGCTGGGACAGTCCGAACCGGTCGGCGTTGTCGACGATCAGCGTGTTGGCGTTGGGGACGTCCAGACCGTTCTCGATGATGGACGAGCAGACCAGCACGTCCAGGTCCCCTTCCACGAAGTCGCGCATGACGTGGTCCAGCTCACCCGGCCGCATCTGCCCATGCGCGACCCCGATGCGGGCATCCGGTGCGAGCTGGCGGACCCGTTCGGCCGCGGTGTGGATGGTCTCCACCCGATTGTGCAGGAAGTACACCTGGCCTCCGCGATCGAGCTCGCGGCGGATGGCGTCGGCCACGATGGGATCGCGCCACGGCAGCACCGTGGTCAGGATGGGCATGCGGTCGCGCGGGGGCGTGCGGATCAGCGACAGATCGCGCAGCCCGGACAGCGCGAGGTGCAGCGTGCGCGGGATGGGTGTGGCGGTCAGGGTGAGGACGTCGACGGAGTGCTTCAGCTCCTTCAGTCGCTCCTTGTGGCGCACGCCGAAGCGCTGCTCCTCGTCCACGATGAGCAGCCCCAGGGAACGGAAGCGCACGTCCTTGGACAGCAGGCGGTGCGTGCCCACGACGATGTCGATCTCCCCGGCGGCGACCTGCTCCAGGAGCTGCACCTGCTCCGCTGCCGGGCGGAACCGGGACAGCGCGCCGATGCGCACGGGATAGTCCGCGAGCCGCTCCTCGAAGGTGTGCCGGTGTTGCTCCACCAGGATGGTGGTGGGGGCGAGCACCGCGACCTGCCGTCCATCCTGGACGGCCTTGAACGCGGCGCGGATCGCCACCTCGGTCTTGCCGTATCCCACGTCGCCGCACACCAGGCGGTCCATCGGCCGGGACGATTCCATGTCGGCCTTCACGTCCAGGCTGGCCTGACGCTGGTCGGGTGTGTCCTCGTACAGGAAGGACGACTCCATCTCGCGCTGCCATTGTGTGTCGGGCGGATAGGCATGTCCGTCCGCCGTGGCGCGCGTGGCGTACAGCTCCACCAGCTCCTGCGCCATCTTCTGGATGGCCGCTTCGGTCTTGGCCTTGAGGCCCTTCCAGCGCTTCCCACCGATGCGGTGCAGGGCAGGCGCGGGACCCTCGTCGCTGGCGCCTACCCACCGTTCCAGCAGATCGATCTTGTAGACCGGGACGCGCAGCGTCTCGTCCCCGGCGTACTCGATCAGCAGCACCTCCAGCGACTCGTCCCCGACGGTCAGCGTCTCGAGCCCCTTGAAGCGCCCGATCCCGTGGTCCATGTGGACCACGTAGTCCCCCGGAGTGAGCTGGGCGAGTGACTCCAACGCCACGGCGCCGCGAAAGCGCCGGCCTCGCCGAACCCGCCGAGCGCGCCGGAAGATCTCGTGGTCCGTGAGCACCCGCAGCGGCGGATCCGACGCCAGGAGCTCGAAGCCGTGCGCGAGCGATCCGATGACCACCGTGCTGCCGGCGGGAAGCGCCCCGGGGCCGCCCAGGATCTCCTCCAGCCGCTCGGCCTGTCCCTCGTTGTCGCACAGCAGCAGGGTCTCGAGCCCGCGCTGCGCGCCGTCCGCGAGCAGGCGCGCCAGACGCTTCATGTCGCGGTCCACCCCCGGCGGCTCCACCGCGCCCAGGACGGCGTCGGCGCCAGGCGCGTCCGGGGAGAGGCGCAGGGTGGGCAGCGCCCGCGCCCGCTCCAGGAACCGGTCCGGAGGCACCATCACCTCCTCCGGGGGCGCGGGCGTCCGGCCCTCTTCGAGGGCTTCCTCGCGCAGGCGCAGCACCTGCTCCCACACGCGCTGCGCTCCGGGCTGCCAGTCCTCCCGGGTCGCGTCCACCAGCAGCGTGCCGTCCGGGAGGATGTCCAGCAGCGAGCGGGGCCGGGTGCCGGAGGCGCCGGCCCGCGGGCGGAAGTCCAGGGGGAGGAGCCGCGCGCTGCTGCGCACGTGCAGGGTGCGCTGGTCGAGCACGTCGAAGGCCCGGATGGACTCGATCTCGTCCCCGAAGAACTCGACGCGCACGGGCTCGTTCGACCCGAACGAGAACACGTCGACGATGCCGCCGCGCACCGCGTACTGCCCCACCTCCTCCACGAGGGGCACCCGGTCGAAGCCCAACTCGTCCAGCCGCCCGGTCAGGGCCCGGAACGGCAGGCTCTGCCCGGGCGCCAGGTCCACCGCCAGGTCCGTGAGCCGCTCCGGCAGCTCCGAGCGCTCCTGGAGCCCTCGCTGGGTGGTGACCAGGATGTGGGTCCGTCCGGCGAGCAGCGCTTCCACGGCCTCGATCCGGAGCCCCGCCACCTCCACGTGGGGCTCGGCGGCCTCGTACGGCAGCGACTCCCGCTGAGGGAAGAGCACTGCTCCTTCGGGGCCCAACAGGATCTCGAGGTCGGCCTCGAGGTCGACGGCGTGCGCCGGCGTGTCCGTCACGACCAGCAGCGTCCCGGCGCGCTCGGCGAGCGCGGCCACGACCGCGGCGCCGGCCGAGCCCACGACGCCGCCCAGGGTGGTGGCGGTCCCCGCCCCGGGCAGGGCGGCTGCGAGCCGCCGCACGGCCGGGCAGGTCTGGACGGCCTCCACCACCCGGTGGGAGCCTGGCGGAGACGTGCGGGTCACCGGGCGGCGGAGGCGGGGGCGCGCGGAGCACGGGGAGCGCCGGCGGCGCTCCCCGCCACCCAGCTCTCGAGGACCAGGCAGACCAGCGCGGCCAGCAGGAGCGGCCACCAGATCTCCGGACCCTGCCGTTGGGCGAAGATGGCTCCGCCCCAGGCCCCACGGTCCGTGACCAGCTCGGCGCCGGGCCCCAGATGGCGTTGGAGGGCGGCGGCGGGCAGGGGGTCCAGCAGGGATTCCCCGGCGGGCACGTTGGCGGCCACCCGGGCCACGGTGCTGTCACCGGCCAGCACGGTGTAGAGCCCGGCCTCCCGGGTGACGGCCCGGCCCGCCTCGAGGGGCACGACCCGCCCGGTCGGATCGGCCACGGCGGTCGCGGAAGGGGGCAGCGAGAGCGATCGTCCGACCTCGACCGGCACCGAGGCGGTGGCGGCCCGCGACCAGCGGCCCACCATCCACTCGAGCAGGGGCAGGAGGTCGGGTCCCACCACCAGGTCGGTGGCGGCGGGGTCGAGCGCGGACCCGAACAGCAACCAGCGGCCCGACTCGTCCTCGCCGGTGACCACCCACGGCTCGCCGCCGACCGTCGCCAGCACGCCGAGCGGGGCGCCTTGCGGCTCCAGCCGGAAGCGCTCGCGCACGAGTGGCTCACTCTCCAGGGGCAGGCCGGTCGATGTGACCGGGCGCTCCCCCCCGACGTCGTCGGGTCCGTAGCGCCAGGGGACGCCGGCCTCCCCGAGCCGGCGGTTGAGCGCCGCGAGACGTGCGCCGTCGCCGGAGGGGACGACCAGATGGGTGACGCCCGGCCTGCGGCCCTCCAGGCCCTCGCCGTCGACCGCGACGACCACCTCGCCGGGGCTGTCCAGACGGGCCCGCCCGCCCTCCACCAGGACGTCGAGCGCAGAGGCCAGGAAGGCGGAGGCGGCGCCGCGCACCTCGATCCGGGGCGGAGGGGCAGCGGTGAACGAGAAGTACCGGCGATCGTCGGCCGCGAGCGCGTCCGGATCGATCTCCACGTGGCCTTCGACCGCCCCGGGATCCAACGGCGCGATCGGGAAGACGACGCTCGCGCCCACCGGTGCGACGGTGGCGCCCGCCACCCGTCCGTCCAGGATCAGGCGGACGGCCACCGAGTCGGCGCCCGCATCCGGGGGGCCGAGCAGCTCGGCGCTGACCTCGGTGCGCTGTCCCGTGATCGGGGGGAGGCCACCCCCCACCAGGACGGTACCCACCGCGCGATTCACCGGCGGGTCCCAGTCCGGGCGCAGGACGCGCACGGGCGCCGACAGGGCGGCGGGTTCCAGGCCGAACGAGGTGGACTGCAGGTCCGACAGGAGATGGATCTCGCGTGCGTCCAGGTCGGAGGACTGCACCAGGGCGTCGGCGCGCGCGAGCGCGGCGTCGAGGTCGGCCGACCCGGCGCTCGGCTCCGTGGCCAGCACGCGGGCCCGGGCCTCCTCCGGGCTTCCCGGGGGTGCGACGTCGTCGGGGTCGGCGGCGCGCAGCACCCACACCCGGTCGCGGTCGGTGGCATCCGCGATCGACTCCAGCGCGGCCTGGCGCAGGCGGTCGAGCACCCGCTCGTCGCCGAGCACGGCCCCCGTGCTCCCCGAGTTGTCGAGCACGATCGCGAGCGCGGTGGGGGGATGGGCGCTCGTGGGTCCGGTCAGGAAGGCGCGGGCACCCGCCACGACCACGAAGATCAGGGCGGCGAGCCGGAGCAGGAGCAGAACGAGCTGCCGGAGCCGGATGCGGCGGGCGTGCTCCTTCTCGGTGCGTTTGAGGTAGCGCAGCGCGGGGAAGGCCAGGCGCTCCGTCTCCTGGCGGTGGAACAGGTGCAGGAAGAGCGGGACGGCCACCGCGGCGACGGCCAACAGGAAGAACGGGTTCAGGAAGCCCATGATCCCGGCTCAGCCCAGCCGTGCGCGCTTCTTGAGGTAGGCACCCAGCGCTCGGGACAGGGGCTGGTCGGTATCCACGGTGACGTAGTCGATCCCGTGCGGCCGCAGGGACCGCTCCCACTCGCGCAGCGCCTCCCGCACGGCGTCGCGGTAGTCCGCGCGCAGGTCCGCGGCGTTGACCCGCATCTCCTCGTGCGTCTCCGGATCGAAGAACCACGTATCGCCGGCCGTCGGCAGCTCCCGCTCCCCCGGATCCAGCAGGTGGAGCACCAGCACCTCGTGCCCGCGGTGGCGCAGGAAGCGCAGGGCCGTGCGCGTCTCCTCCAGATCCACCAGGAGGTCGGAGATGAGCACCACGAGCCCGCGCCGCCGCAGACGGCGCGCGACGTCCACGAGCGCGGAGGAGGCCTGCGTGCCGCCCCCCGGCTGGAGCCCGTCGAGCCGGTGCAGCATCTCGTACCAGTGGTGCTTGCCGCCGCGAGGCTGCAGACGGACGGGCACCTGCTCGTGGAACGCGGTGAGGCCTACGGCGTCCCCCTGGCGCACGAGCAGCAGCGACAGCGCGGCCAGCAACTGCTTGGCGAACGCCAGCTTGGGGAGAAGGGTCGTGCCGGAGCGCCAGGCCATGGACTCGCTGATGTCGAGCAGCAGGTGGGCGACCAGGTTGGTCTCCTCCTGGAACTGCTTGACGAAGAAGCGGTCCGAGCGCCCGTACATGCGCCAGTCGATGTAGCGGGTGTCGTCTCCCGGCTGGTAGGACTTCAGCTCGGCGAACTCGGCGGAGAACCCCCGGTGCGGAGAGGCGTGCAGACCCAGCAGGAAGCCCTCGACCACCTTGCGCGCCACGAACTCGAGGTTGCCCAGGCGGGCGAGCTCGGTGGGGTGGAGGAGATCGGCGCGACGAACGGCGGCGCGGGAGCGTGTGGCTTGACTCATGGAGTCCGCCAAACTACCGAGAACCGGAAGCCCGGAGCAACGGACGGCGGCGGTGTCCTCCGTGCGGCGCCCGTTCCGTCCCCTTCCAGGGACAGCGCGGACGGCCACTCCACGCCGTTCGGCGGATGGCGGCGATCGAGGCCTGGCATGCCTCCTGCCCCCAGGACCTTCGGATGATCACGTCTGTGGGGAGGATCCGATGACGAGGAGACGGATGCGCGCGCCGCTGGCGTGGCTGACCGTCGTCCTCGTGGCCGGGACGGCGGCGCCCCTGGCCGCGCGCCAGGCGACCGGGCCGGAGGCCCGCATCTGGTTCGACCGCGGCGCCGAGCCCCTCGTCCAACGCGGCGACCGGGTCCGCATCTACTACCGCGTCTCGGAGGACGCCTACGTGGCGGTCCTCCACATCGACACGGACGGCAGCGTGCAGCTGGTCTTCCCGGAGGAGCCACGGCAGCCCAACCTCGTGCGTGGAGGGCGCGACTACCGCCTGCTGCAGCGCAGCTCCGCCTACTGGTACGTCGAGGAGAACCCCGGGGTGGGCTACTACTTCATCCTGGCTTCCTGGGAGCCGTTGGACTTCTCGGCGGTGGACTTCTCCCGGGCGGACCGCTCCTGGGACCTGCGCCGGATCGGATCGGAGGTGGATCGTGACCCGTTCCTGGCCATGGACGCGTACGTCGCGCGGCTCATCCCCGACTGGGACGCGGTGGCGTACGGGCTGGACTACGCGGAGTACGACGTGGGCGACCACTACGACTTCCCGCGCTTCCTCTGCTACGACTGCCACACCCGCCGGCCGTTCCACGTCTGGGACCCGTACTACAGCGCCTGCCTGGCGTTCGACGTCTATGCCTGGGACGACCCCTGGTTCTACGTCGGCTCGCGCTACCGCGGGGACTACGTCGTCCTCCCGCGTCGCCGCGGCGATCCCCGCTTCGAGTTCAAGGAGCGGGGGAGTGGAGCCCCCGAGCCCTCCGGTCGCGCGCGCCGTCGCGCGGACGGCCCCACCGTGGAGCGCACCCCGGTCCTGCTCGGACGCCAGCCCCGGACGCGCCGTCCCGGCGGGGTGGACGTCCCCGACCGGGGCGAGGGAGCCGACCGGGTCCGGCGCGGATCCGACCCCGACCGGGGCGGGCGGACGGTCGATCCTCGGGCCCGGGAGGGCCAGGTCCCTCGGCGTGAGGCGCCCGCGCTGGCGCCGCGGGGCGGGGGTGAGCGGCGGCCCGCGCCCAGCCCGCGCGTGGAGCCCAGGCGCCCCGGTGGCTCGGACCGGCCCGTGACCCGGCGGCCGTCCGGAGCCGCGACGCGGCGCCCGGAAGCCTCCAGCGGGCGCAAACCGGATCCCACCTCCCGCGGGAGCGCCGCGGCGACGCCCCGCCGGCGTCCGGGCGGCTCCTGACCCCAGCGGCCTGACCGCGCCGGCGTCGTCGGCCCGCGGTGGCCACCACGGGCGCGTCCCGCCCGCGGGCCGGATCCGCCGGCCCGGCGCTCCCGGTGCGCGCGGCGCCGCGGTATACTTGCGTGTCCCTTCCGGTGGCTCGCGGAGCATGACGCTGCCCCGCGAGCCCGTTCGTTTCGGCGCCCGGCCCCCGGCCCACGCGCCCGTGTCCTTCGGATCGCCGTGCAGACCGACCACATCCGCAACTTCTGCATCATCGCGCACATCGACCACGGGAAGTCGACGCTGGCGGATCGCCTGCTCGAACGGACCGGGACGCTGGACCAGCGCGTCATGCGGGAGCAGGTCCTCGACTCCAACGAGCTCGAGCGCGAGCGCGGCATCACCATCAAGCTGCACGCGGTCCGCATGGACTACCGGGGTCCGGACGGGAAGACCTACCAGCTCAACCTGATCGACACGCCCGGCCACGTCGACTTCACCTACGAGGTGTCGCGCTCGTTGGCCGCGTGCGAGGGCGCCATCCTGGTGGTGGACGCCAGCCAGGGAGTGCAGGCCCAGACGCTCTCCAACCTGTTCCTCGCCCTGGACGCGGACCTGGAGATCATCCCGGTCCTCAACAAGATCGACCTGCCCGGTGCCGAGCCCGAGCGGCGGCGCGCCGAGCTGTCGGACCTGCTGGGGGTCGAGCCCGAGTCCATCCTCCTGGCCAGCGCCAAGGAGGGGACCGGTGCGGAGGAGATCCTGCAGGCCATCGTGGAGCGGGTGCCCCCGCCCAAGGGCGACGCGGCGGCGCCCCTACGGGCGCTGATCTTCGACTCCCTCTACGACCAGTACCTGGGCGCGGTGCCGAGCGTGCGCGTGGTCGACGGCGTCGTGCGTCCGGGGATGCGCATCGCTTTCGGCGCCGTGCCGGCCGTGTACGACGTGACGGACGTGGGCTACTACCGGCTGGGCCGGGTCTCGCGACCCGAGCTGCGGCCGGGCGAGGTCGGGTATGTGGTGGCCGCCATCAAGGAGGTCTCCCACACCCGGGTGGGGGACACCATCCTGGACGCCGATCGGCGCGCGCCCCAGCTCCTGTCCGGCTATCAGGAGGTGCGGCCCATGGTGTTCGCGGGCCTGTACCCCACGGACTCGGACCAGTACGAGGAGCTGCGCGACGCGCTCGCGCGCCTCAAGCTCAACGATGCCAGCCTGCACTACGAGCCCGAGACGTCCTCCGCTCTGGGCTTCGGCTTCCGCTGCGGCTTCCTGGGTCTCCTGCACATGGAGATCGTCCAGGAACGGCTGCACCGGGAGTTCGGCGTGGACCTCATCACGACCGTCCCGAACGTGGAGTACCACCTCCGACTCACCGACGGCGAGGCGCTGGAGATCGAGAGCCCCACGGCCATGCCCGACCGCTCCCGCATCGACAGCATCGCGGAGCCCATGGTCAAGGCCCGCATCGTCTCCCCGTCCGAATTCATCGGCAACGTGCAGAAGCTCTGTCACGAGCGCCGGGGCATCTTCCTGGGGATGCACTACCCCGACCCGCTCCGGGTGGAGCTGGAATACGAGCTGCCCCTGGCGGAGATCGTGCTCGACTTCTACGACCGGCTGAAGAGCTCCACCCGCGGATATGCCGCGTTGGACTACGAGTTCACCGAGTACCGCGCAGGCGATCTGGTGAAGCTCGACGTGCTGGTCAACAGCGATGCCGTCGACGCCTTCAGCGTCATCATCCACAAGGACAAGGCCGAGACCTACGGACGGGACCTCATCAAGCGTCTGCGGGAGCTGATTCCCCGGCAGCAGTTCGAGGTGGCGTTGCAGGCTGCCATCGGAACGCGCATCATCGCTCGCGAGAACGTGAAGGCGCTGCGCAAGAACGTGACCGCCAAGTGCTACGGCGGCGACATCTCGCGCAAGCGCAAGCTCCTCGAGAAGCAGAAGGAGGGGAAGCGTCGGATGAAGCAGGTGGGAACCGTGGAGATCCCGCAGGAGGCCTTCCTCGCCGTGCTGTCGCTCGGGGGCGAGTAGACGTGTCCGTCCCCCGTTGGATCATCGGCGTCGACATCGGGGGCACCAACCTCGTCGTGGGCGCCGTGCCGTTCGACGGCGGCCCCGTGCTGGGTCTGGTCACCCGACCCACCGAGGCGCGCCGTGGTGGCCACTCCGTGGTCGAACGGGTGGTCCGCATGGTCCGGGACGTACGCGCGGCCCTGTCCGACGCCCACCCGGGTGCCGAGGTGGTCGGCGTGGGCATCGGGTCTCCCGGCCCGCTGGACCGCGAGACCGGCGTGGTGATCAAGACGCCCAACCTGGCGTGGGAGAACTTCCCCGTGCGGGATCTCGTCTCGGACGCGCTCGGACTTCCCGCCACGCTGGACAACGACGCCAACTGCGCGACGTACGGCGAGTGGTGGCTCGGCGCCGGCCGCGGATCCCGCCACCTGGTGGGGCTGACCATCGGGACGGGCATCGGAGGCGGTCTGGTGGTGGACGGGCGGATCTTCCACGGCGCATCCGATGCGGCCGGCGAGTTCGGCCACATGACCATCGACTTCCATGGCCGCAAGTGCGCGTGTGGCAACTACGGGTGCCTGGAGGCGTACGCCTCGGGGCCCAACATCGCCGCGCGCGCCGTCGAAGGGATCGAGGCGGGAGCCGAGACCATCCTGGTCGACCAGGTCGGTGGCGCGCTGGACCGCATCACGGCCGCGACGGTCTACGAAGGTGCGGTCGCCGGGGACCCGTACGCCAACGAGGTCCTGCGCGAGACCGCCAAGATCCTGGGGGCCGGTGTGGCCAACCTGGTCAACGGCCTGAACCCCGACGTCGTGGTGATCGCCGGAGGGGTGGTGCGGGCCGGTGACCTGTTGCTGGCCCCGCTGCGGGAGAGCGTGCGCCAGCGCGCGTTCCGCTCTGCCGTCGAGGCCTGCGCGATCCGCGTCGCCGAGCTGGGCGAGACGGCGGGCGTGGTCGGGGCGGCCGGCGTGTTCCGCGCGGAGGCGCTGGGGTCGTGACCGGCGCCGGCGGCGGCCGCCTCGGGGTGGTGGGCACCCTGGTCTGGGACACCATCCGCCGCCCGGGGCGGGCGCCGGTCCAGGAGTGGGGCGGGATCGCCTACGCCCTCGGTGGCCTGGAGGCCGCGCTCCCCGACGGCTGGGAGGTCGTCCCGCTCCTCAAGGTGGGCGCCGACCTGGACGCGCGCGCGCGCGCATTCCTGCGCACGCTTCCGCGCGTGCAGCACGAAGCGGTCACCACGGTGGCCGATCCCAACAACCGCGTCGAGCTCGTCTACGCCGACCGGGAACGGCGCACCGAGAGGCTGTCGGGCGGTGTGGCACCGTGGACGCCGGCGGAGCTGCTTCCACGCCTGGAGGGCCTGGACGCCGTCTACGTCAACTTCATCTCCGGCTTCGAGCTCACGCTGGAGACCGCCGAGTGGTTGCGTCACGCGTTCGCCGGTCCCATCTACGCGGACCTGCACTCCCTCTTCCTGGCGGTCTCGGCCACGGGGTTGCGCACCCCCCGGGCGCTCCCCGAGCTGGCGCGCTGGCTGCGCTGCTTCGACGTGGTGCAGATGAACGAGGCGGAGTTCGATCTGCTCGCCGAGGCCTCGGGAGATCCATGGCACCTGGCGGCCGGGTTGGTGGGAGGCCCCCTGCGCCTGATGCTCGTGACGCTCGGGGAGCGGGGCGCCGCCTGCGTGACCGCGCCCGACTTCCAGGACGACCCGGCGGGATGGGCGGAGGCGCGCCGGGCGCTCTTCCCGCGGGGCACCGCGACCAGCCGGCACATCACCGCCCTGGAGGTCGTGGCCGATCCCGACCCCACCGGATGTGGGGACGTGTGGGGCGCCACCTGTTTCGCGCGGCTGCTGGCCGGCGACGCGCTCGCGGAGGCCATGAGCCGGGCCAACCGGGTCGCCGCGCGGAACGCCGCCCTCAACGGCGCCACCGGCCTTCATCTCCACCTTGCGGGCAAGCTGGCTTCGGAGGTGTCACGATGAGGATCGTGGACGTGCCGGCGTCCCTGGACGCCCGCAGCATCGACGAGCTCTTCCGTGAGGTGGCCGAGCCGTCCGAGTCCAGCTCGCTGCTGGACGCGCGCCATCTGCGGTGGATCGATCCGACCGGCATGCTGTCCTTGCTGGCGGCGGGTCGTGTGCTGGCGGAGCGGCAGGAGGGACCGGTGCGACTGCACCTGCCCGAGAGCGCGGACGTGGTGGGCTATCTCGCGCGCATGGGGTTCTTCGCCGAGGCGCCGGCCATCTTCGAGCTGACGGCGGCACCGCCCGCGCGGCGCACGGCCAGGACGTCGGACGTGCTGTTGGAGATCACCCCGATCCGGCAGAACGAGGACGTGCACGCGGTGGTCGACCGCGTGCAGAAGCGGGCGGGCACCATCCTGGCGCGCACGCTCGGCTATCCGCCGTCGGCCGTGGTCCAGTTCGCGGTGATCCTCTCCGAGGTCTGCCAGAACATCCTCGAGCATGCCGAAGCGCCCGGCTGGGTGGCGGCGCAGGTCTACAAGTGGACACGGCGGCTCGGTCGGGAGGTGCTGGCCCTGTCCGTGGTGGACGTCGGGCGGGGCTTCCGGGGCTCGCTGGCGTCGGAGCACTCGGCGCGCTTCGCGGATCGGTGGGGCGACGCCACCGCGCTCGAGGCCGCCTTCATCCACGGCCTCACCCGCTTCCCGGATTCCGGTCGGGGGCAGGGCATCCAGCAGATCCGGCGGCAGGTGCGCAAGTGGGACGGCATCATCGCCGTGCGCTCGGGCACCGCGCGCATCGCCGACGTGCCGGCCTGGGACGATACGCCTCCGCTCGAGCACGACCTTCCCTCGTTCCCCGGCGCGCAGATCAGCATCGTCCTTCCGGCGGCCGTGACCGGGGACTGAGGCCGTGGAGCCGATCGCCATCGACGTCCGCGCGCTCGTCCAGCAGAGCGTGGCCTCCCTCTATTCCCACCTCGTCACCCGCCCGACCGGTCGAGCCGTGCGGTTGGCGATCGAGGCGCAGATGGGCGAGCAGCTGGAGGAGCGCACCCGTCCGGTGCTGTCCACCATCGACCTCTCCGAGGTGACGGTGCTCGACTACTCCTGCGCCGACGAGGTCGTGGCCAAGCTGCTGCACCGATACCGTCGTCCCGACCGCCCCTTCGACGCCTTCTTCGTCTTCCGCACCGTGCACGAAGTGCATCGGGAGACGCTGGAGGACGTGCTGGCGCGCCAGTCGATGGCGGCGCTCGTGGAGTCGGGCGCGGGGTCGTTCACCCTGGTGGGACGACTGCCGCGGGACGCGCGGGTCCTGTGGAAGCGGCTGGACGACGGCGAACGCCTGCGGGGCGAGGCGTTGGCCCGTCTGTGGACAGAACAGGAGCCGCTCCTGCGGATCCTGATGGCGGAGCGGCTCCTGCTCGAGCTGGACGAGGGACGCGAGCTGGCGACCCTGGCGGGCGTGGCGCGCCGGCTACGCTGACCCACGCGGGTCCGGGTCGTGCGCTACTCCTCTGCCATGAACGGGTAGCGATAGTCCCGGGGCGGCACCAGCGTCTCCTTCACGCTGCGCGGCGAGAGCCAGCGCAGCAGGTTCGCGGGACCGCCCGCCTTGTCGTTCGTCCCCGACGCGCGGCCACCCCCGAACGGCTGCTGTCCCACCACCGCGCCGGTGGGCTTGTCGTTGAGGTAGAAGTTCCCGGCGGCGTCGCGCAGACGGTCGTAGGCCTGCTGCAGCGCTGCGCGATCATCGGCGAACACGGCGCCGGTCAGTGCGTACGGCGTCGAGCGATCCGCGAGCTCGAGGATCCGCTCCCAGTCCTGATCGGGATAGACGTGGACGGTGAGGACGGGGCCGAAGATCTCCTCGCACATCGCCTCGTACCCCGGATCGGTGGTGCGCAGGATCGTGGGTCGGACGAACCACCCCCGGCTCTTGTCGGTCTGTCCGCCGGCCACCACGTCCACCGAAGCGGCGCCGCGTGCGCGTTCGATGTAGCCCGCGATCTTGTCGAACGCGCGCTCATGGATGACGGCGCCCAGGAAGTTGCGGAAGTCCGCGGGATCCCCCATGGCGAGCGACTCCGTCTCGTCCACCAGGTCCGAGCCCATGCGGGCCCACACGCTCTCGGGGATGTACGCGCGCGAAGCGGCGCTGCACTTCTGGCCCTGGTACTCGAACGCGCCTCGGATCAGTCCCACGCGCAGCGCCGCCGGGTCGGCGGACGGGTGCGCCACCACGAAGTCCTTGCCCCCCGTCTCGCCTACGATGCGGGGATAGGCGCGGTATCGGTCCAGGTTGTCGCCGATCTGCTTCCAGAGCGAGCGGAAAACGGTCGTGGAGCCGGTGTAGTGGAGCCCCGCGAACTCCGGATGCGCGAGCACGCGCTCCGTGATCATCACGGGATCGCCGGGGATGAAGTTGATCACACCCGGAGGCAGTCCGGCCGCCTCCAGCAGGCGGGCGACGTAGTAGTTGCTCACCACCGCCGAGTCGGACGGCTTCCACACCACGGTGTTGCCGACGAGTGCCGGCGCGCCCGAGAGGTTGCCGCCGATCGCGGTGAAGTTGAACGGGCTGACGGCGTAGACGAAGCCCTCCAGCGGCCGGTGATCGGTCCAGTTCCACACCCCGGCGCTCGACCGCGGCTGCTCCGCGTACAGCTCGGCCGCGAAATGCACGTTGAAGCGCCAGAAGTCGATGAGCTCGCACGCGGCGTCGATCTCGGCCTGGAACGCGGTCTTGCTCTGGTTGAGCATGGTGGTCGCGTTCAGCGTCTGCCGCCACGGACCGGCGAGCAGCTCCGCCGCCTTCAGGAACACACGTGCCCGCTCCTCCCACGGCCACCGGCTCCAGTCGTGGCGGGCGCGGAGCGCGGCGGCGATCGCTTGGTCCACTTCTTCGGGTCCGGCCCGATGCCAGGTCGCGAGCACGTGGCCGTGGTCGTGGGGCACCACGGCCGTGGCGGTGTCGCCCGTACGCACCTCTCTCCCGTCGATCAGGAGCGGGATCTCGATCTGCTGACCGGCATGGGTGGCCAGGGCGTCCTTGAGCGCCGTACGCTCGGCACTGCCCGGCGCGTAGGAGAGGATCGGCTCGTTGACGGCCGCGGGCGGATGGGCTCGGCTGCTCATGGCGTTGGCTGTGCGTTTCAGGTGGGTGGAGACGGGCGTGTCCCGTCTGCCCCGAGGCGGCGCGAGCCCGGACGAGGCGGGGTCCGGCCGCATCGGAGGCCTATGTTCGCCCCGCGGCCGAGGAGGGGCAATGGAGGCGGCCACCTGCCGCGCGGGTGCGGAGCGGATGGTGGACGGCCCGTCGCGACGTCGTTGACGGTCCCTCCGCGGCTCGGGTAGCTTTGGCCGGGAAGGAACGCGAGCCGGCGGTGACGCCAGGAGGCGCGGTGGTCACGGTCGAGGACCAGATCGAAGCGGTGTTGGAGGCGATCCGCCCGGCGCTGCACATGGATGGCGGTGACGTCGAGTTCGTCGGCTTCCGGCCGGAGGACGGCATCGTCGAGATCCGCTGGCTGGGCGCCTGCGTGTCGTGCCCCATCTCCATGCAGACGCTGAAGCTGGGCATCGAGCGTCGCCTCGTGGAGAGCGTTCCCGAAGTCACCGAAGTCCTCGCCGTCTGAGGCACCGCCATCGCGCGGGCCCGGCGCGCGCCCCTTGCTCCTCCACACTCCGTCCATGAATCCCGAGTCACTGAAGCAGGCTCTCGTCGCCGCATTGACCGGCGTGCGCAATCCCCGCACCGGCACCGACGTGCTCGCCGGCGGTCAGGTCAAGGACCTCGAGGTCAGCGAGGAAGGAGAAGCGCGCTTCTCCTTCGCGCTGGGTCCGTCGGACGCCGGGACGCTCGTGCGCGACGCGCGCGCAGCGGCCGAGGGGGTCACGGGCATCAAGGCCGTCAAGGTCAACGTGGAGCTGCCGCGCGCTGGAGGAGATCGGCCCCCGCGGCAGCCCGGGCTCCAACCGGGCAGCGTGCCGGCGCCCACGCCCAAGCCCGGGATCCTGCCCGACGTCCGGCACGTGGTCGCGGTCAGCTCCGGCAAGGGTGGGGTGGGCAAGTCGATGGTGGCGGCCAACCTCGCCGCCGCGCTGGCGGCCGGCGGCGCGCGCGTCGGTCTCCTGGACGCGGACGTCTACGGACCCAACATCCCGATCATGTTCGGGGAGACGCGCCGACCTGCCGTCACCGGGGGCAAGGGCCAGGAGCGGATCGAGCCCCTGGAGGCCCACGGCGTACGCCTCATGAGCCTCGGATTCCTGTTGGAGACGGATCAGCCCGCCATCATGCGCGGTCCGCTCATCGCCGGTGTGCTCCGGCAGTTCATCGAGCAGGTGGCCTGGGGCGCGCTCGACGTGCTCGTCGTGGACATGCCTCCGGGCACCGGCGACGCGCAGCTCTCGCTGGTGCAGACCATCGACGTGGACGGCGCGGTGCTCGTCTCCACGCCCCAGGACGTCAGCACGGGGGACGTCCGGCGTGCGGTGCGGATGTTCGAGCGCGTCAACACGCGCGTGCTCGGCATCGTCGAGAACATGAGCGGGCTCGTGTGCCCGCATTGCTCGGAGGTGATCGACGTGTTCGGGCAGGGCGGTGCCGAGGCCCTGGCGGGCGAGATGGACCTGCCCTTCCTCGGGCGGGTCCCGCTCGACCCGGCCGTACGCGCCTCGGGCGACCAGGGGCGGCCGATCGTGCTGTCCCATCCGGAGTCTCCGGCCGCGGCGGCGCTGCGCGCGGTCGCGGACACCGTGCTGGCGGCGGTGGAGGCCGCATGAGGCCAGCGCCCTCGGGCGCGCCCCCGCCGGAGACCTGGGCAGAGCGTCCCGTCCAGGAGATCGTGCGGGACGTCCCCGCCGCCCTGGAGGTGCTGGACGCGGCGGGGGTGCGGCTCGACCGCGACGGCTGCCGCACCCTGGCCGAGCTGGACCGGGCGGATCTGGCCGAGGAGCTCCGGCGGTTGCCACGTCTGTGAGGGTGACCTGCGGACCGGCGGACCTCGCCGAGGAGCTCCGGCGGCTGAGGGCGACCTGCGGACCGGCGGACCTCGACACGACCCTGCTGCGGATCGACCGCTGAAGTCGGGCAGGAGATGGCCGGGCGTGAAGGCCCGGCGGAGCGGGGGCTGGGGAGGGGCGAGGGGACCGGGGCCGGGTCCGGCCGGTCACGTCCGGAGAGGACGCCGCGGACCCGGAAGGGCGTGAGCGCGCCGCCGGGGGCGGTCTACTCTTCCAGCCAGCGGCGGTCCGCCGCGCTCAACGAGCCCCGGCGGGAGCGATCCACGAGCTTCAGGACCACCCAGCCGATGAGCATGATGGGCGCCACCTTGAACAGCAGGAAGGTGGCGAGCCCGAACGTGATCGAGAAGATCGTCCCGAGGACCGCCAGCACGACGCCAGCGGCGATCAACGTGGCGACCCCGACCGCGAAGAACGTGAGCAATGTCCCGAGCATGGTCTCCTCCCTGCGTCGAGTCCGTCCGACGACGCTTCCATCAATATAGTACGCGGAAGGGGAGGGGAAGGATTCAGCGGGTGGGGACGACGCGGATGCGCCCGAAGGCGGCCTCGATGGAGATCCGGATGCGGCGTTCGGCCCGATCGAAGTCGGGCGTGACCCAGCGGCCGTCGCGTCGCTCCAGGCTCTCGGCGTCCATCCCCGTGAGAAAGCTGTCCTGCTCGATCTCCACGCCGAGGCCCGGCGGGATGCGCAGCTCGAGCGATCCGAGCCCCATCTCCACGCTCAGGCGGGCGTCCCGCCGCCAGCGGCCGTCGAGGTCGAGGGTCACGTCGCCGATGCCCGCATGGACCTCCATGCGCTCGGCGTTCAGGTTGCCCATCCCCTCGAACCGGAAGTCGGCCGCGCCCACCTGCACGGAGACCGAGCCGGCCTCCACCGGATTGGGCTCGCCCACGCGCACCACGGTCTCGGAGGCGCCGGTCTTGAGGTCCAGGGTCGTCAGGCTGAGGCCGCCCAGCTCCAGTTCCGAGCGCACCGCACCCATCTCCAGGTCGAGGTCGATGGGCACGCCGCGCGCCAGCTCCAGGTCGAGCGCGCCCTGGCTGTCGCCCTTCAGGTCGATGGAGTTGCCTCTCCCGTCGACGCCGACCTCCAGGCGGCCGGAGCGATAGCTCGCCACCGGCGTGAAGGTGTCGGCGTCGTAGCGCAGCTGGACCCGGTAGAGCACCGATCCCGTGGCGGGGCGGAGCTGCACGCGACCCGCCCCGTAGCGCACCTCCACATCCAGGGAGCGCTCCTGCGTGCGCACGCGCGAGCTGGCGAAGTCACGCCAGTCCTGGGCGGCGACCGCCGTCGCGCTCGCGGCGCACAGGAGCGCCGCGCCGAGCAGCGCCTGCGTGCGCAGCACGTTCAGCCCTCGGCGCCGGGACCGCGCCGGTCGTCGTCGCGCGCGTCCTCGTCCTCGGGGGACGGTGACGGCACGTCGGTCTCGACGTCGTCGAAGGCGAGCTCGACCTCGTCCACCGCCGGTCCGGTGGGCGGCGGCGCGTCGGTCGTGGGCTCCGAGGCGTACGTGTCGGGGGTGGGCTCGTCCATCCCCGCCGTGCCGCGTCCCCAGCGCTCCGAGCGCCAGCCCGACTTCCAGTCGTCGAAGGTGAAGCTCTCGCCCACCAGGTCGGGCCGGGAGCCGCCTCGCGTGAGGAGCACGGCCCCGAAGCCCACGGTGGCCATCGCCAGGATGGCCAGCGTGCCCACCGCCGACAGCAGGCCGTGCAGGAATCCCAGCAGGGAGCCCGCCATCTGCAGCGTGTTGGCGGCGACGAACACCAGCGTCGCGGCCGCGAGGCCGGCCGCCATGCGGTAGAGCGTGCCGGGCTCGCGGGCCCATTCGAAGCCCCTCACGTCGTGCGTGCGGATCCACTCGCCCACGTTGATGGCCACAGCCAACGCGCCGGCCAGGGCCGCCAGGCCCGCGGCGAGCGGGAAGAGCGGGATCCAGGCGATGGCCAGCGGGATCCCCACGATCGAGATCACGAGCGCCACGATGCCCAGCACCCAGGCGGGGACCAGCAGGAAGGCGCCGGCCAGGCCCACGGCGGCCGAGCGCGCCGGGTAGAGGCGCGCGGTCTCGGCGACCGCCTCCATGCGCGGTCCCGCGAAGTGGAGCAGCACCGCCCCGATCGCGCAGAGCACGCCGAAGGTCAGCAGGTTCTCCAGGATCCCACCGATGCCGGCCGCCACGTTGCGGAAGGGACTGCGCACGCTGCGACGCACGTCGTCGCGCATGCTGCGTCCCATCTCGCGCTCGACCTCGGAGCGGATCTCGTCGCGCAGGCTGTCCAGGTCGGGCAGCTCCACACGGCGCTCGGGATCCGCCCGCAGACGCGTGACGTCTCCTCCGATCTCACCGTCGTCCGAGAGGCGCGCATCGAGCAGACGCACGTCCCCTTCGATCTCGCCGCTGTCGGACACCCGCAGGCGACCGCCGACGACGATCACGTCCCCCGTCACGCGGCCATCGACGTTCAGGTTGCCGTCGACGATCAGGACGCTGCGGTCGACCACCTCGCCCTCGGCGATGCGTCCGTCCTCGCCGATGTACAGCTGCAGATCCTCGACGTCCACGCCTTCGAGCGCCGGTCCCAGCTCCGCGAGCCGGTCGGCGTGTCGGAGCAGCCCGAGCAGACCCCGCAGCCCGTCCACCTCGATCCCCGCGGCCGGTGCGGTCGGAGCCACGGCCACCGAGGGCGCGGCGGCTTCCTCGAGGGCGCGATCGATGCGCCGAGCGGCGTCCAGCGCGTCGCCGTCGAGGCCGGCCGGAGGGGCCCACTCCACCAGCGCCTCGGACAGCTCCACGCCACTCAGCGCGATGGCGCGCGAGAGGAGCGTGCGCCACGCCCGATCGAGGTCGTCCCCCGAGCGGAAGGAGGCCACCACGTCGCCGCCGATCCGGACCTCTCCGTCCGCGAGGGCGATCTCGACGGCGTCGCCGTCCGCCAGCTCGAGCTCCAGGCGTGCCTCCGCGGACGATACCGCGACCTGGCTGGAGACCACGGTGGGCTCCTGCGCCATGGCCGGAACGGCCCACAGCGGGAGCGAGAGCAGGAGGGCCACCAGGGCCCCCGGTCTAGAGACGAGCCCGCGCATACGAACCACCCGACGAGCGGTGAGGGATCAACAGGTTCCGATACAGGACCCACAGCGCGATCAACGTCAGCGCGCTGAACAGGAGGAACCCTCCTGCCAGGGTCGCAGGGGAGGAGAGGGCCTGGATGCGTTGGGGATCGATCGTCGCCAGAAGGGTGGCGATCGGGCTCCACGCCGCAGCGGACCACTCGAGCAGCTTCCAGCCGGCATAGCGGGCCACCGCCGAGGCGGTGACCATCGGATTCGAGAACAGGCTCCACAGGAGCAGCGCGGCCACCGCGGCCGGCGCGGTGGCGACGCCCGCGATGGCAGCCCAGCCGCGCGGGTGGATGCGGGCCAGGGCGGCCCCGGAACGCGCCGCCCACAGCTGCACCCGACCGCGGACCGTGCGGGGCTGGGCCGCAGGCACCTGGGCCAGCACGCGGGCCGCGAAGCCCGGTGCCGGCGCCGCCTGCGGCAGCTCCGCCAGGCGGGTGAACAACCCCTCCCACCGGGTGTGGTCGGCCGCGCAGGCGCTGCAGGCCGCGAGATGCTGTCGCACCCGGGCGTCGGCTTCGGCCGGCATCACGCCGTCCACGGCGTCCAGCAGCTCCTCCGGCGTCGGATGCCACCCCTCCAGCGCCGCCGGGACGGCCCCCGGCGCGACCATGGGCCGGATCCCGGCCACCCGATCGAGCACGCGATCGGCGAAGTCGGCGCGGGGCCGCAAGGCGGGGAGGCTGGACATGGCGCCGAAGAGCCGCGTCCAGCGGGCGTACTCGCCCCGACACCGGGCACACGAGGCCAGGTGCCCCTCGGCGACCAGGGTCTCCTCGCGGGAGAGCCGGCCGTCCAGGAGCGCCTGGAGCTCAGCGGTGTGCAGGTGTCCGTTCATGCTCGTCCTGGTGCCGGGGCCCGACCCACGCCGGGCGCGTCCCGAGGCCCTACGGATCCGGGGGCCCGGAGGTTTCGCGGATCCCCGCCTCTAACCCCTTGCGGGGGAAGCCCTTCGCGGAGGTGCTCCAAGGGGCCGCTCACGGGCGTACCGGCTCCAGCAGGCCCATCAGCTCATGGCGGGCGCGGTGCAGATACGTCTTCACGGTCCCGAGCGGGATCTCCATGATCTGGGCGATCTCCTCGTAGGCGTATCCTTCCACGTGGCGGAGCAGCACGGCGGTCCGGTACTCCGGCCGCAAGCGGCCGATCGCCTCCTCGATCTGGGCGCCCAGCTCGCGGTTCTCCACGAACTCCTGCGGGCTCTCGCCGTCCGACTCCACGGTCAGACGGGACTGGGCCTGCTCTTCGGCGCTCGTGGCGTGGGGGGAGCCGTCGATCGAGACCGTGTCGAGCTTGCGCTTGCGCAGGTGATCGATCGTCAGGTTGTTGGCGATCTTGAAGATCCAGCTCGAGAACTTGTAGCGGGGGTCGTAGCGGCCCAGCGCGTTGAAGGCCCGGATGAACGTCTCCTGGGCCAGGTCCTCGGCCAGCGATCGGTCCCGCACCATCCGCAGGATCAGCGAGAAGATCGGACGCTCGTAGCGTTCGAGCAGCTCGCGGAACGCGGACTCGCGCCCCCGGAGCGCGCGGGTGACGAGCTCGCGATCGTCCACGACGACACCGGCCCCCACCGCGGGAGCGGGGGTCGGGTTCGTGCGTTCGACGCGCGATGCTTCGGCCATCTCACCTCGGGTGTGGCCCGCCGTGTCCGATTCCACCGGCCCTACGCGGCCGTGGCGGCCGAGGTTTCGGAACCCGGGCGCCGGGGCGGGGTTCCGGCTCCCCGCACCCGCCATCGGCCACCCGCTCCGCCAGCCCGAGCCCGCCACCGCACCATGCCCACCCCGTCCGAGGCGCGCCCCTCCGAAGGGGCCGACCGCGAGCGACAGGTCCGGCGGATCTTCTCCGAGATCGCCCCCCGCTACGACCTGCTGAACCACGTCCTCAGCCTCAACATCGACCGGCGCTGGCGGCGTCGGGCCATCGACCGGCTGGGGTGGGAGCGCACCCCGGAGGGACGGTTCCTGGATGGGTGCGCCGGCACGTACGACCTGGCCCTCGAGCTGGCGCGGCGGCCGGCATTCCGGGGTCGGGTCGTGGCCTCCGACTTCGCCCATCCCATGCTGGTCCAGGGCCGTCCGAAGCTGGCGGGGACGGGGATCACGTCCCTCTGCGCCGATTCGCTCCGGCTGCCCTTCCCGGACGCGTCCTTCGACGGGGCCACGGTGGGCTTCGGCGTGCGCAACCTCGCCGACCTGGACCGGGGCTTGAGGGAGTTGGCGCGCGTGCTGCGGCCGGGCGCGCGGGCCGTGATCCTCGAGTTCACCACGCCGCCGAGCCGGCTGATGCGCTCCCTGTATCTGTTCTACTTCCACCACATCCTGCCCCGGGTGGGGCGGTGGGTCTCCGGCCACCCCTGGGCCTACACCTACCTGCCCGAGTCCGTGAAGGAGTTCCCGGGGCCGGAGGAGCTGGCGGAGCGCATGCGGCGGGCCGGCTTCTCCGACGCCCGCTGGTCGCTCGTCAGCGGGGGGATCGCGGCGATCCACGTGGCGGAGCGCTGACCGGCTCCACCGCCTCGTCCGCGGACGCCTCCAGCAGGGTCACGGGCCCCAGCCGTTCGAGCTCCGGCAGCAGGATGTCCGGATCACCCACCAGCAGCCACGTGATCTTGCCGGGGTCGAACTGCGCCTTCACCACGCGGAGCACGTCGTCGGGCTCCACGCGCTGGATCTCCTCGAGGTAGGTCTCGAGCCAGTCGGCGGGGATGTCCGACGCCAGGTACGACATCCGACGCTGCACCACCTGGGCTGCGCTCTGGAGGGTGAAGACCATGCCGTTGGTGATCTCCTCGCGGATGCTGCGCACCTCCGCGCGCTCGGGTGCCTGCTCGCTCATCTGGCGGAGCACGTCCAGCATGACCTCCGCCGCCGGCACGGTGGTCTCCGTGCGCGAGCTGGTCACCATGGCGAGGATTCCGTTGCTGCGACGCGGCGCCGTCCAGGTGGACGTCGCGCCGTAGGCGTATCCCTTCTCGGTGCGGATGCGCTGCATGAGGCGGCTGGACATCCCGCTCGAGCCCAGGATCGAGTTGGCCACGCGCGATGCGAAGTAGTCGGCGCGGTCTCCCTCCCGCACGGTCGTCGGCTGACCGAGCACCACCGTGGCCTGCGGCGTCCGCTTGGGGATGAGGAAGATCCCACCGGCGCTGCGAACGGTCGGCGGCGCGGGATCGTCGAGCGAGCGTGCGCACGGGGGCCACGCCTGCAGCAAGGGTTCGAGGCGGGTGCGGGCCTCGCTCCACGACAGGTCCCCGGCGATGCCGATGATCAGCTGGTCGCGACAGAAGATGGCCGCGTGCGCGTCCCGCAGCGTGGTGGGGTTCACCCGCTCCTGCGTGAGGTCGTCCGCGCCCATGTCCCATCCGATGGGGTGCTCCCCGAACATCAGATGGTTGAACGCCGAGTAGGCCACGCTCTGCGGCGAATCCTCGCTGCGTCGGGTGTAGTCGAGCTCGCGAGCCCGCCAGATCTCGATCTCGGTGCTGTCGAATCGAGGTTCCAGGAGGACCTGCCGCCACAAGGAGAGGCCGTCCTCCAGATCGCGGGAGAGCACGTTGAAGCCCGAGGCCATCGCTTCGCCGGTCGAGCTGAAGGAGCTCTCCATCGCCAGCAGCTCCATGCGCAGCGAAAGCGAATCCGGCGGCAGGCGCTCGGTCCCGCCGTTCTGCAGCATCGAGCTCAAGGCCGTCACGGCGGCGTATTGCGTCCGGGGAAGGTGGGCGAAGCCGCGATCGAACCGGAAGAACACACTGGCCAGCGGGAGCGAGTGGTCCTCGAGGAACACCACGGGCACGCCCTCCAGCCGTTCGACCCGGGGCTCGGTCTCGTCGTAGCGGAGTGGCGGCGGCTCGAAGGCGAGCGCCGGCCCCCGTCCGACCTCGGCGTCGGGAGATGCGGGAGCCACCCGCGGGAGCCCGACCTGGATGCGCTGGCGCACGCGGTCCGCGCCCGCCTGCGCCGGCCGGCGGGGCGGCGTGTCCCCAGGCTCCCCGCCGGCCTCTGCCGGGGCGGCCGTGGAGTCCGGGGCGGTCGCGTCGGCGACGACCGGGCGTCGCAGCAGAGCAACGCTGCGCTGCTGCTCGACCAGCCAGGCCTGGGCGACGCGCTGCACGTCCGCAGGGGTGACGTCCACCATCCGGTCGGTGGCGCGGAAGGTCTCGCGCCAGTCCCCGTGACGTGCCACGGTGCCCGCGAGCTCGAAGGCGAGCGAGAGGTTCGAGCGCAACCTGCGCACGGCGCCCGCCTCCAGCTGGTTCCGCACGCGGGTCAGCTCCAGCTCCACCGGCGGCTCCTGCCGCAGACGTTCGACCTCCTCCAGGATGGCGCTGCGCAGCTCCTGCACGTCGTGCCCGGGCGCGGGCAGCGCTTCGACGACCAGCAGCCCCGGATAGCGGCCCCCCGGGACGGTCGAGCTGACGACGGACGATGCGATCCGCTCCTGGGTGACCATCCGCTTGTGCAACCGGGACGTCCGCCCGGCGGTGAGCACGGCCGACAGCATCTGCAGCGCAGGGGCGTCGGGGTGGTCCAACGCGGGGATGTGCCACGCCACCCGGATGCGTGGCTCGGCGTCGAAGGTCACCTCCACCGTCCGCTCCCCGTCCTGCGGCGGCTCGACCACCGTCACCGGCGGCGGAACCTCTCCCGGCGGCACGGTGGAGAAGTACCGCTCCGCCATGTCCAGCGTCGCCTCGGCGTCCACGTCGCCGACGATGGCCACGACCGTGTTGCGGGCACCGTAGTAGCGTCGGAAATAGGCTTCGACCCGGGGCCGGTCGAGGCGCTCCAGGTCCTCCAGCGTTCCCACGACGGGCTGCCCGTAGGGGTGCACCCGGAACGCCTCCGCCATGTGCGCCTCATAGAGCTTGCCGGCGGGGTCGGTGTCGACGCGCAGGTTGCGCTCCTCGATGACGACGTTGCGCTCCGTGTGGAATTCGCGGAACACCGGGTTCAGCCGGCGATCCGCCTCGAGGATCATCCAGAGCTCCAATCGGTTCGCCGGAAGCTCGACGAAATAGACCGTCTCCTCCGCCGTGGTCGTGGCGTTGAGCCCGCGCGCACCGTTCTCCGAGTAGATGCGGTCGAGCTCGTTGGGGTTCACGAAGCGACGGGCGCGGGCTTCGAGCGCCTGCAGCCGCTCCTCCAGCCGACCCACGCGCACGGCGTTGGCCTCGACGCCGCGGTCGCGCTCCGCGACCAGGGAGTCGAAGACCGCGTCGATCTGCGGGAACAGCTCCATCTCGCGCTCCAGGGAGCGCGTCCCGATCGTCGTCGTGCCCTTGAACAGCAGGTGCTCGAGCAGATGCACGATCCCGGTCTCTCCCGGGACCTCGTCGACCCCGCCCACCCCGGTGTGCACGGCGAAAGCGATGGTCGGCGACGTCGGGCGGGGAAGCACCACGAAGCGCATGCCGTTCGCGAGCGTGCGCTCGGCGACGGGCAACTCCGGGATGCCGTCGTCCGACGTCTGGGCTGCTGCGGAGACGGGAAGGGTGCCGAGCGCCATCCCCAGGACGGCGCCGACGCGTCGCAGCGCGTGGATCAGGGCGGAGCGGGCTGGCAGCGTGGACACAGGAATGCGGATCGTCCCCCGAAGACAAGACGCTCGATCGGCGCGCCGCATCGGGGGCACGCCGATCCTTCTCGCCCATACGCGCGAAGGTTCCTGGCGTTTTCCCCCTCCTGACCATCGATGTTCCGGTAGTCGCGCAGTGTCGTGCCTCCGGCACGGATCCCCGAGTCCAGGGCCCGCCGCACCTCGCGCAGCAGTCGCCCCGCCTCCGCACGGGTGAGGGACGCCGCCGGGCGGGTGGGATGGATCCGGGCCCCGAACAGGGCCTCGGTGGCGTAGATGTTCCCCACGCCCGCCACCCGGCGGGGGTCCAGCAGCCAGGAGCGGACGGGCGTGCGCGAGGTCGCCAGGCGCCGGTGGAACTCGGCGGCGCCGAGCGCGGGGTCCAGCGGCTCGGGCCCGAGCGCCTGGGACCGTCCCTCCCAGGTCGCCTCTTCGAGCGCCTCCACCCGACCGAAGCGGCGCACGTCGGCGTACACCAGGGTGGCGCCCCCGTCGAGCCGGAACGTGACGGCGGTGTGGCCGGGCCGACCCGAGGTGCCGGGATAGAACAGCAGGCGGCCGGTCATGCCCAGGTGGACCCTGAGGACCACCCCCGCGTCGGTGGGAGCGACGATGTTCTTGGCGCGCCGGAAGACCTCGGTGACGCGGGCGCCCGTCAGGAGCCGGCGCACGGCCGCGCCGGACGGACGGCAGACGTCGGCCCGACGGACGTGCACCGAGACGATGCGTCGGCCCGGCAGCACGTGCCGGAGGCCGTCGACGACGGCCTGGACCTCGGGAAGCTCGGGCATGCCTGCGCTCCCCTACGGGAGCGCGACCGCCGTCCCGCTGCAGGTCACCATCAGCATGCCGTTGCCGCTGCCGAGCACCTCGTAGTCGAGATCGACGCCGACCACGGCGTTGGCGCCCCGGGCGGACGCTTGCGCCGACATCTCGCGCAGGGCCTCCTCGCGGGCGGAGCGCAGCGCGCGCTCGTAGGCCTCGGAGCGTCCGCCCACGATGTCGCGCACCGTGGCCATGATGTCCTTGAAGATGTTCGCGCCGATGATGGCTTCCCCGGTCACGATGCCCAGGTACTCCCCGATGGGGCGGCCCTCGACGGTCGGCGTTGTGGTCAGGATCATGGTCGTCCTCGTTCGTCCCGGGCGCGTTCGCGCCATCCGATGTCCCTGCGGAACTGCTTCCCCTCGAAGGCGATGCGGTCGGCCGCCGCGACGCTCCTTGCGTGCGCGTCCTGCACCGTGTCTCCGAGACCCGTCACCGCCAGCACCCGACCGCCCGACGTGACCAGCCCGTCGTCGTTCCGGGTCGTGCCGGCGTGGAAGACGAGCGTGTCGGCATCGTCGGTCACCGCGGCGGGGATGTCGATGCGGTGGCCGGTCGGATACGCGTCCGGGTACCCCGCCGACGCCAACACGGTCGTCACGGCCGCACCGGTCCTCCACGCCACGCTGGCGCCGCCCAGCGAGCCTCCGCTCGCGACGCGCTCCAGCAGCGGCAGCAGCGGGCTGTCCATCAGTGGGAGCACGACCTGGGTCTCGGGATCCCCGAAGCGGCAGTTGAACTCCACGACCTTCGGGCCGTCGCGGGTGATCATGAGCCCCGCGTAGAGCAGGCCGCGGAACGGCGCGTCGTCGGCCGCCAACGCGGCCAGGGTGGGGGCCAGGACCCGCTCCTCGA
Source organism: Gemmatimonadota bacterium (assembly GCA_041390125.1). Classification (NCBI taxonomy): domain Bacteria; kingdom Pseudomonadati; phylum Gemmatimonadota; species Gemmatimonadota bacterium. The sequence goes on from JAWKQN010000005.1 coordinate 311,652, forward strand.
TGGTCCCGAGGAGGTCGGCGTCGGCGAAGCCCACGGGGGCGTACGCGCCCATGCCTCCGGTATTGGGCCCCGTGTCGCCCTCCCCGATGCGCTTGTGGTCCTGCGCGGCCAGGAGCGGAAGCGCCCGCTCCCCGTCCGCCAGCGCGAAGAGCGACAGCTCCTCGCCCTCCATGTACTCCTCGATCACGACCTCTCGCCCCGCCTCCCCGAAGCGCAGGTCTCCCAGCATCGACTGGACGGCCGACTCGGCGTCGGAGAGCGTCTCGCACACCACCGCCCCCTTGCCTGCTGCCAGCCCCGAAGCCTTCACCACGATCGGTGCGCCGGCGCCGCGCACATGCGCGAGCGCCGGCTCCACCTCGCGGAAGGTCACGTGCGCGGCCGTGGGGACGCCGGCCTTCTCCATCAGGGCCTTCGCGTAGGCCTTGCTCGTCTCGATGCGGGCCGCCGCGGCGGTGGGTCCGAACGCGGGGACGCCGTGCTTGCGCAGGCGATCCACGAGGCCGTGCGCGAGCGGCGCTTCGGGGCCGACCACGGCCAGGTCGATCTGGTGGGCGGCCGCCCAGCCGGAGAGGGCCTCGACGTCCGTGGGTGCGAGCGTCAGCGCCTCGACCGACGGGCCCATCATGCCGCCGTTGGGCCGGGTGACCCAGAAGCGCGCGTCCGGCGCGTCACGGCCGAGCTTCCAGAGCAGCGCGTGCTCGCGCCCTCCGTTCCCGATGATCAGGATCCGCATGCGGGGGATCGGCTCCGGGGTGCGGTCGGCGTCGTCAGCGCCGCAGGTTGTCGAAGATGGACTCGCCCATCTTGCGGGCGGCGTCGGCCACGTCGTCCAGCAGGCCGCGCGCGCCTTCCGCGTAGGCCCGGGCGGCCTCGCGCAGGTCGCTGCGGTACTCCGGGTCGGGCTCGCCGCGGCGTGCGTACTGGCCGGCCAACACGCGCTCGTAGTGGCCGTCCTCGATCCAGGTGCGCAGCTCCGCGACGCGCAGCACGGGGAAGGGGTGGCTCTGGCCGAGCAGGTTCAGGATCTTGAAGACCGAGTCCGCGACGTCCTCCGATGTGCGGTACTCCTCCGCCTGCTGGATGAACTCGCCCAGGTTGGTCTCCTCGGGAGTGCCGGCACCCGCCATCCGCATGAGGGAGATCATGACGTCGTCGGGGTCCTGGATGGCCAGCAGACCCGCCCGGTCGCAGGAGAGCTCCGCCTTGCGGGACCACTCCAGCAAGCCGATCAACACCGCCCGCGCGGCGATTCCGACGATCGGGAAGCCCAGCTGCGCCAGCTGGAGCAACAGCACGGTCATCGTGCGATAGAGCACGTGGCCGCTCATGATGTGCCCGAGCTCGTGCCCCATCACGTACTGCAGCTGCCGGTCGTTCAGCAGCGTCTTCATCCCCGAGTTGAGGATGATGAAGGGCCGGTCCATTCCATAGGCGCCCGCGTTGACCACCGGCGTCTGCGAGATGAAGAGGTCGTACGGCTCCGGCGCGTCCAGCGTCTCGCACACCTCGAGGTAGAGCCGGTGGACGTGCGGGAACTGGCGGGGCGTGACCCGCACCGCGTTGGCCTGGAACGACAGACGTACCGGCTTCTCCCCGAAGATGCCGAAGAGCTTCTTGAGGACCAGGTCGAACACCGGCAGGCGCCGGAGCGCCGCCAGCGCCGCTCGATCCGCGGGGTGCTCCCAGGCACGCGACGAGATACCGGTCAGGATCCGGCGCGCATGGGCATCACCGCTGCCGTTGTGGATGTCCTCGTTCATGGGTTCTCCTCGCGAGTGGGTCGGAACGCTGGCGCCCCGTACGCCCCCGCGTCGAAGGCGGTTTCAGGTGCGGGAGAGGGCTTCGTCGAGGTCGTCGATCAGGTCCGCCGCGTCTTCGATGCCGACGGAGAGCCGGACCAGCGAGTCCGTGATGCCCATGGCCGCCCGACGCTCCGGGGGGACCGAGGCGTGGGTCATGCGCGACGGCACGTTGATCATGGACTCGACCCCCCCGAGACTTTCGGCCAGCTGGAAAAGGTGCGTGCCTCCGCAGAAGGCCGCCGTCGCCTCGGGAGTCGGGAGCTCGATCGACAGCATGCCGGCGTAGCCCCGCATCTGCGTGCGCGCCAGCGCGTGCTGCGGATGGGAGTCGAGCCCCGGATAGTGCACGCGGACCACCTTGGGATGCTCGGCCAGGTGCTCCGCGATCCGCTGCCCGTTCTCGTTGTGGCGGAGCATCCGGACCTCGAGCGTCTTGCAGCCGCGCAGGCAGAGCCAGGCGTCGAAGGGCCCTGGAACCGCGCCCGTGGACTTCCGCACGAAGCGCAGCTCCTCGGCGAGCGCGTCGTCGTTCACCACCAGCCCGCCGCCGATGACGTCCGAGTGCCCGTTGAGGTACTTGGTCGTGGAGTGCATCACCACGTCCGCACCCAGCGCCAGCGGGTTCTGGTTGTACGGGGAGGCGAACGTGTTGTCGACCATCAGGCGCGCGCCGGCGTCGTGCGCCACGTCGGCCAGCGCGGCGATGTCGGACAGACGCATGAGGGGGTTGGTGGGCGTCTCCACGTGGACCAGCCGGGTCGCCGGCGTCAGGGCGGCCCGCACGCGGTCCGGATCCCGGGTGTCGACGAAGGTGAATTCGATGCCCAGACGGGACAGCACGCGCATGAACATGCGGGTGGTGCCCCCGTAGGTGTTCTCCTCGCTGACCACATGGTCACCGGCGGAGAGGTTCTTGACGACCGCCTCGATGGAAGCCAGGCCGCTGGCGAAGGCGATGCCGTGGCGTCCCCCCTCCACCGCGGCCAGGGCGCGCTCCCACGCCTCCCGGGTCGGGTTCTGGACCCGGGCGTACTCGTAGCCCTCGCGCGGCTCGGCGATCCCTGTCTGGACGTACGTGGACGTCTGGAAGATGGGAGGGGCGATGGCGCCGGTGACGGGCTCGGGGGCCTGTCCGCCATGGATCGCCACCGTACCGAACCGGTGCGTTCCCGTGGAGTCCGTGCTCAACTGGAGGCTCGCTGTCTCGAGGATGGATAGGGCCGGAACCCCGCCGATCGTGGGCGCACGGAGGCGCCTCCGGCGCGGCACGGCGGTGCCCGAATGTATCGCGGGCCGGGGGACCGGGGCCACCGCCGTTGACCCTTCGTCCGCGCATGGCGAGCTTCTTGCACTTCCGCAGCGCGATCTCCTTGTCTCACAAGCGCTTTCCGGAAGGTGGACCCGAGCCCATGCCGATCCGATTCCCCCCCGACCTGATGGTGTCCGTCTCCGGGTTCCGCGGTCGGGTGGGACGCCCGTTGACCCCGGAGCTGGTGGGGGCATTGGCTGCCGGGTACGGCGCGTTCCTGCAGGGGGAGGGTTCCGGGAACCTCGTGCTGGTCGGCCGCGACTCACGGACCTCCGGACCCATGTTGTCCCGGGCGGCCATCGCAGGGCTCGTCTCGGTCGGGGCCCGCGTCGTGGACCTCGGCGTCGTGCCGACCCCCACCCTGATGCTGGCCGTGGAGGATGCCGGGGCCGCAGGCGGGATCGGGATCACCGCCAGCCACAACCCGGCGGAATGGAACGCGATGAAGTTCGCGGCCGGCGAGGGGGTCTTCCTCGACGGCGAGCGCATGGCCCGCTTCCAGCGCTTCCTGCAGGAGGAGGAGCCGGCCCGTGCCGCCTGGGATGCGCTGGCGCCCGTGGTCGACGACACCGGAGCCGCCGAGCGCCACCTCGCCCGCATCCTGGGCCTGCCGCTGCTGGACCTCGACGGGCTGCGGGCGCGTCGCTTCCGCGTGGCGCTGGACTGCGTCCGTGGCGCGGGCGCCACGATCATGCCGCAGCTGCTGCGTGCGCTCGGCACGTCGTTCGAGGCCATCCATCTGGAGCCCGACGGTCGCTTTCCCCGCGACCCGGAGCCGACCGCCGAGCACCTGGCGGAGCTGGGCGAGCTGGTGCGGCGCACCGGCGCCGACGTCGGGCTGGCGGTCGATCCGGACGTGGACCGTTTGTCCCTGGTGGACGAGAACGGCCGGCCGCTCGGGGAGGATCTGACCCTGGCGCTGGCCTCTGCCGTGGTGCTTCGACGCGATCCCGGAGTGGTGGTGACCAACCTCTCCACCTCGCAGGTGCTCGAGGACGTCGTCGAGGCGCACGGAGGGCGGGTGGTCCGCGCTCCCGTCGGTGAGATCAACGTGGCCCGGCGCATGCAGGCCGAGGGCGCGGTGGTGGGGGGGGAAGGAAACGGAGGCGTGATCCTCCCGGCGCTACACCTGACACGGGATGCACCGGTCGGCGCGGCGCTGATCCTCCAGCACCTGCTCGACGAAGGCATGACCCTCTCGGAGGCGGCCGCTCGCTGGCCCCGCTACGAGATCGTCAAGGAGAAGGTGGACTTTCCGCGGGAGGCGATCGGGCGCGCCTACGAGGCGCTCGAGGAGCGCTTCCCCGGAAGCGAAGCCGACCACGCCGATGGCTTGCGGCTGACCTGGTCGCGCAAGCGGGCGTGGCTGCACGTACGCCCGTCGGGAACGGAGCCGATCGTACGTCTGATCGCGGAAGCGGCGGACGAGAAGGGGGCGCGGGAGCTGGTCGAGCAAGCCCGCGCCATTCTAGAGGGAGTAGCCTGAAGCCTATGTGTGGGATCGTCGGATATATCGGACCGAAGCAGGCGGGATCCATCCTCATCGAGGGCATCCGCCGCCTCGAGTACCGGGGGTACGATTCGGCGGGCGTGACCATCCTGACGGACCGCGGCAGTCTCGCCACCATCAAGAAGCCCGGAAAGATCGCCGAGCTGGAGAAGGCGCTCGACGGCATCATGCCCCACGGCACGGCCGGGATCGCCCACACCCGCTGGGCCACGCACGGGCCGCCCAACCAGGTCAACGCCCATCCGCACGTGAGCCAGGGCGGGGACATCGCGTTGGTCCACAACGGCATCATCGAGAACGCGGACCTGCTGCGCACCAAGCTGGAGGAGCTCGGCTACGCCTTCACCTCCGACACGGACACCGAGGTCGTCGTCCACCTCATCGACGAGGCGTGGAAGTCCAACCCGTGTCTCGAGGACGCGGTGGCCGCCGCGCTGATGGAGATCGAAGGCGCCTACGGCCTGGCCGTCATCAGCTCGCGTGATCCCGACAAGCTGGTCGCGGCGCGCAAGGGCTCGCCGCTCCTGCTGGGCATCGGGGAGAGCGAAGGCGAGTACTTCATCGGCTCGGACGTCGCCGCCATCCTGGAGCACACGCGCAAGGTGGTCTACCTGAACGAGGGCGACTACGCCGTGGTGAGCCGGAGCGGATACGAGGTCTTCCACCTCGGGGAGGGGACCGTGCGCCGCTCCGTGCACCAGGTGGACTTCGACCTCTCCGCCATCGAGCGCGGTGGGTTCGAGCACTTCATGCTCAAGGAGATCTTCGAGCAACCCAACACCATCCGGGACGTCATGCGGGGCCGCCTCCTCGAGGAAGAGGGCACCGCGCGCCTGGGCGGTCTGGATGGCACCGAGAACACGCTGGACAAGATCAAGCGCATCGTCATCACGGCGTGCGGCACGAGCTGGCACGCGGGCTTGATCGGCGAATACATGCTCGAGGAGATGGCCGGTATCCCCGTCAAGGTGGAGTACGCCTCCGAGTTCCGCTACAAGAACCCGGTGGTCGATTCCAAGACGCTCGTGCTGGCCATCTCGCAGTCGGGTGAGACCGCGGATACGCTGGCCGCGCTGCGCGAGGCCCGCCGGCGCGGCGCGCAGACGATGGGCATCGTCAACGTGGTCGGATCCTCCATCGCCCGTGAGACCGACTTCGGCGTCTATCTGCACGCGGGGCCCGAGATCGGGGTCGCCTCCACAAAGGCGTTCACCAGCCAGATCGTGGCCATGGCGCTGTTCTCCCTGTTCCTGGGCCGACGCCGCACCATGTCCATCCTGCAGGGAAGGGAGTTCGTGCGGGCCTTGCGCGACCTTCCCGCGCAGATCGAGGAAGTGCTGGAGCTCAACGACGAGATCCGCAGTCTGGCCGAGGCCTACATGGGCTCGCGCAACTTCCTGTATCTGGGGCGCGGCTACCAGTTCCCGGTGGCCCTCGAAGGGGCGCTCAAGCTCAAGGAAGTGAGCTACATCCACGCGGAGGGCTACCCGGCCGCCGAGATGAAGCACGGGCCGATTGCGTTGATCGACGAGAACATGCCGGTCGTGGTGCTGGCGCCGAGCGACACCGTGTACGCGAAGGTCGTGTCCAACATCGAAGAGGTGAAAGCGCGCTCGGGTCGGGTCATCGCGGTGGTGAGCAACGGCAACCAGGAGCTGGCCCGCAAGGTGGACCACCTCATCCGGGTGCCGCAGAGCCATCCGTGCCTGCAGCCGGTGCTCACGACCATCCCGCTCCAGCTGCTGGCGTATCACGTGGCCATCCTGCGTGGGTGCGACGTGGATCAGCCGCGCAACCTGGCCAAGTCCGTCACGGTCGAGTGAGGGTCGTCCTGCAGCGGGTCTCCCGCGCGCAGGTCCGTTCCGAGGGCAGCTCGCTGGGGTCGATCGGGCCCGGGCTCCTGGTGCTCGTGGGCTTCACCGCCGGCGACGACGACGAGGCGCTCGCGTGGATGGCGGACAAGATCGTCGGGCTGCGGATTTTCCCGGACGACGAGGACCGGATGAACCGAGCCCTGGACGACGTGGGGGGCGAGCTGCTGGTGGTCTCGCAGTTCACGCTGTACGGCGACACGCGCAAGGGCCGGCGGCCTTCGTTCGTCGGAGCCGCAGACCCCGCCCTCGCCATCCCGCTGTACGAGCGATTCGTCGCGCTGCTCGAAGCGCGCGTGCCCGGCCGGGTCCACACCGGGCGCTTCGGCGCCGACATGGACGTGGAGCTGGTCAACCGCGGACCGGTCACGCTCATCCTGGAGCGCTGAGCCGGATCCCGCTGGCCGCTCCCCCGTGCATGCTGTAGGGTAGGGCCGAGCCCCGGTCCCTCGCTGCGAGCCCCCGTCGCCGCGTGACCCGCGGGTCGCCCCTCTGGCCCTGGAGTCGGTCGCTGTCCCTTCCACCCACCATCACGCCGCGGGCGCGCCGATCCACCCGGAGCCGCCCATGAGACGGCTCGTGCTGGCGTCGGCCTCTCCCCGCCGCGCCGACATCCTGCGCATGCTCGGGCTGGACTTCGATGTCCGCGTCACCGACGTCCCCGAGCGGCGTGAACCAGGGGAGCGACCCGTCGCGTACGTGGAGCGGTTGGCCCGGGAGAAGGCGACCGCCGCATCCGAGCCCGACGCCCGCGTGCTCGCCGGCGATACGGTGGTGGTGCTGGACGACACCGTCCTGGAGAAGCCGGTGGACGCCGCCGACGCCGAGGCGATGCTGCTCGCGCTCTCGGGGCGCGAGCACGTGGTGCTGACGGGCATGGCGCTCTCCGATCCCGGGTCGGGGTTGCACAGCCTGGTGGCCCAGGCCCACGTCCGCTTCCGGACCTTCGACGCGACGCTCGCGCGCCGCTACGTGCAGACCGGCGAGCCCATGGACAAGGCGGGCGCCTACGGGATCCAGAGCCGGGGCGCGGCGCTGATCGAGCGCATCGACGGCGACTTCTTCACGGTGATGGGCCTGTCGGTGGCGGGGTTGATGGCGCTCCTGGAGCGCGCCGGCGTCCCCTACCGCTTCGGGCCGCTCGGATGAGCGCGGCGCCGCCGGTGGTGGAGTGGGGCCCACGGCCGGGCACCGTGCGCCTCCTCGATCAGACCCTGCTACCGGCCGAGGTGCGCGTCCTCGACCTCACCGGGGCCGACGCCGTGGCGGAGGCCATCCGGACGCTGCGTGTCCGGGGCGCACCGGCCATCGGCGTGGCGGCGGCGCTGGGGCTCGTGGCCGGGATGGAGCGGTGGATCGAGGCCGGGGGCCACGGACTCGCGGAGGCGCGGAACGAGTGCGCGCGGCTGGCCGACCTCCTGTTCGCGACCCGACCCACGGGGCACGACCTGGGCACGGCGCTCGCTCGCCTGCGGGCCTGCGCGGCGGGACCGTTCGCCGACGCCGCCGGCCTGGTGACGGGGCTGCGGAGGGAGGCCGATCACATCCGCGACGACGATCGCCGTCGGTGCCGGGCGATCGGCGAGGCGGGCCAGGCGCTGCTCCCGCCCGAGGGGGAGGTGCGCGTGCTCACGCACTGCAACGCCGGCGCGCTGGCCACGGCCGGGATCGGCACGGCGCTCGCACCCCTCTACGTGGCGCGCGAGCGTGGGCGCACCGTGCGGGTCTGGGCGGACGAGACGCGGCCCGTCCTGCAGGGCGCGCGCCTTACCGCCTGGGAGCTGGCGCGGGCGGGCATCGAGGTCACCGTGATCGCGGACTCGATGGCGGCCGCGCTGATGGCCCGCGGCGCCGTTCAATTGGTGATCACCGGCGCCGATCGCATCGCGGCGAACGGCGACGTGGCCAACAAGATCGGAACGTATGCGCTGGCGCTGTTGGCGGCGCATCACGGTCTGCCGTTCTACGTGGCGGCCCCCTCGAGCACGATCGACCCGGCGTGTCCCGACGGCTCGGCGATCCCGGTCGAGGAGCGCGCGGCCGACGAGCTCCGGGACCTCGGCGCGCGCGGGCATCTCCCCGGGGAGGTCGGGGTCTGGAATCCGGCTTTCGACGTCACGCCGGCGCGGTACGTCACCGCCCTGGTGACGGAGGGCGGCGTGCTCCGACCGCCGTTCGCTCCCCGCCTCGCCGCGCTGGTCGGCCGATGAACGGGCCGGGGATTCGCGGGTAGTCGGGGCAACGCGGAGGAACCCCCATGCAGGACGCGATCCTCGCGATCGACGAAGGCACCACCGGCGTCACCTGTCTGGTGATCGCGGCCGACGGACGGACGGTCGCCCGTCACTACGCGGAGTTCACGCAGCACTTCCCCCGACCGGGGTGGGTGGAGCACGACGCCACCGAGATCTGGGACACCACGGCGCGTCTGGCCCGCGCGGCGCTCGCGGACGCCGATCGCGCGTCGGTGCGGCCGTGCGCGGTCGGGATCACCAACCAGCGCGAGACCGTCGTCGTGTGGGACCGCGACACGTTGGAGCCGGTGCATCGCGCCATCGTGTGGCAGGATCGGCGGACCGCGCCGATCTGCCGGTCGCTGCGGGACGCGGGGCACGAGCCGACCGTGCGCGAGCGCACGGGCCTCGTGCTCGACCCCTATTTCTCCGGGACGAAGCTCACCTGGCTCTTCCGCGAGCGCCCCGATCTGCGCCGGCGCGCGGAGGAGGGCGCGCTGGCGGTCGGTACCATCGACAGCTGGCTGATGGCCCGGCTCACCGCGGGAGCGGCACACGTGACCGATCCGACCAACGCCTGCCGCACCCTGCTCTGGGACCTGCACGAGGGGACCTGGTCCGAGGCGCTCCTCGACCTGCTGGAGGTCCCGCGCGCGGCTCTGCCCGACGTACGGCCCTCGAGCGGGGAGTTCGGCGTGGCCGTCGGTGAGGCCCTGGGCCGGGACCTGCCCGTCCTGGGCGTGGCCGGCGATCAGCAGGCAGCGCTCTTCGGGCAGGGCTGCTGGAGCCCCGGCCTGGCCAAGAACACCTATGGCACGGGCGCCTTCCTGCTGCTCCACACGGGCGACGAGGCGGTTCCCTCGCGCTCCGGGCTGCTGACGACCGTCGCCTGCGACGCGCGGGGCGGCCGGGCCTTCGCCCTCGAGGGCTCGATCTTCATCGCCGGGGCGGCGCTGCAGTGGCTGCGCGACGGGATCGGCGTGTTGGAGGATGCCACCGCGTCGGGCCGGATCGCGGCAAGCCTGGAGGGCAACGACGGGGTCTATCTGGTCCCGGCCTTCGTGGGGTTGGGTGCCCCCCATTGGGTACCCGACGCACGCGGGATGATCGTGGGGATCACCCGCGGAACCGGCCGGGCCCACCTGGTACGGGCGGCGCTGGAGGCCATGGCCTACGGGACCGCGGACGTGCTCGACGCGATGGAGCGGGACTCCGGGGTGGTGACGCGGGAGCTGCGCGTGGACGGTGGCGCCTCCGGCAACGACTGGCTGATGGCGTTCCAGGCCGGGATCGTGGGCATCCCGGTGCGGCGCGCGGCCCAGATCGAGACCACGGCGCTGGGGGCGGCGGGTCTGGCGGGGCTGGCGGCGGGCGTGTGGGCCGACGGGGACGCCTTCCTGGAGGCCCAGGGCGAGCCCGCGCGCTTCGAGCCCCGGCTCGCAGAAGACGAGCGTGAGGGTCTGCGGCGCGGCTGGGCCCGGGCCGTGGCCGCGGCCCGCGGGTGGGGCGAGGCAGGGCCGTGAGGGGACCTCCTCTCGCGGGGGGATCCCTGTGGGGTATATTCGTGCATTCAGCGGGAGACGACCTGTCGCCTCTCAGGAGGGTTCGATGAAGAAAGATCGCCGATTCATGGTGGGCCTCGTGGGTGTCGCGGCGGTGGTGACCTACCTGGCCTGGACCGGCGTGAGCGAAGCCAAGGTCTACTACCTCACCCCCACCGAGCTGATGGCCCAGGTCCAACGGGACCCGACCTACCATCAGGTGGGCGTCAAGGTGAGCGGGACCGTCGTCGAGGGCAGCTACACTGCCGCGTCCGGCGAGCTGCTCCACACGTTCCGCGTCGCCGACCTGGAGGATCCGTCGGTCAGCTTCCCGGTCGAGTACCGGGACCTGATCCCGGACACGTTCACGGAAGCCACCGAGGTGGTGCTGGAGGGCCGCTTCCGCGACGACGGCGTCTTCGAGGCCACCACCGTGCTGACCAAGTGCGGTAGCCGCTACGAAGCTGCACCCGAGGCGATGGCGGCCGGGTGATCCAACTCGGAGAGCTTTCCCTCTGGATCGCCCTCCCGGTCGCATTGTGGGGGGCGGTCTTCGGGTTCGCGGGCGGGCGGCTGCGTCGGGGCGACCTCGTCGCCAGTGCCGAGCGGAGCGTCTACGCCGTCTTCGGTCTGATCGTGCTGGTGTCGGCGGGCATCATCGCCGCCTTTGTCGGCAACCACTACGAGTTCTGGTACGTCGCCTCGTATTCCAACCGCGAGCTCGACCTGTTCTACAAGGTCTCGGGGCTCTGGGCGGGGCAGCGGGGCAGCCTCGTGTTCTGGGTCTTGTGGCTGACGTTCTTCTCCAGCGTCACCGTGTTCACCAATCGGCGGCGGAACCGCGAGTTCATGCCGTACGTGGTGGGCACCTTGATGACCATCACCAGCTTCTTCCTGATCGTCCTCCTGTTCGCGGACGTGAACCCCTTCGAGCGCCTGGGCTTCACCCCGGCGAACGGACGGGGGCTCAACCCGCAGCTCCAGAACTACTGGATGACGATCCACCCGCCCACGCTGTACCTGGGCTTCACCGCCTTCACCATCCCGTTCGCCTTCGGGGTGGCGGCCCTCCTGAGCGGTCACCTGGACGCGCGCTGGATCAAGGTCACGCGGCGGTGGACCCTGCTGTCGTGGTTCTTCCTCTCCAACGGCATCATCTTCGGGATGCGTTGGGCGTACGAGGAGCTGGGCTGGGGCGGCTACTGGTTCTGGGATCCGGTGGAGAACGCGTCGTTGCTGCCGTGGCTGACGGCCACCGCGTTCCTGCATTCGATCCAGATCCAGGAGAATCGCGGGATGCTGAAGATCTGGAACATGTCGCTCGTGTTCCTGACCTTCCTGCTGACGATCTTCGCCACCTTCCTGACGCGGTCCGGGCTGATCGAGTCCGTGCACTCCTTCGCGCAGGAGCTCAAGATCGCGTACATCTTCCTGAGCTTCATGGGGGCGCTGATCATCGTCGGCGCGCTCCTGATCCTGTACCGGCGGGACCGGCTCCGGACGGACCACCAGTTGCAGTCCTTCCTGTCGCGGGAAGCGGCGTTCCTCTTCAACAACCTGATCCTGCTCGGGGCCGCGTTCGCGGTGCTGTGGGGCACGCTCTTCCCCCTGATCACCGAAGGCCTCACGGGCCAGAAGGCCAACGTCGGGCCCGAATACTTCAACCGCGTCAACGTCCCCATCGGGCTGGTGCTCCTCGCGCTGACCGGCATCGGTCCCGTCATCGCCTGGCGTCGCGCCACGGCGCGCAACCTCCGGCGTGCCTTCCTCACGCCGCTGGCCGTCACGGTGGTGCTGCTCACGGTCCTGATGGGACTCGGCATGCGCAACGGGTGGGCGCTGACGACCTTCGCGATCTCGGGCTTCGTGATGACGGTGATCGTGCTGGAGTTCTGGAAGGGCACCCGGGCCCGGGCCCGCATCGAGGGCGAGGGCTTCCTGCCCGCGTTGTACCACCTCGTGCAGCGCAATCGGCGGCGCTGGGGTGGCTATGTGGTGCATGCCTCGGTCGTCGTGATCTTCACCGCCTTCGCGGCGTCCCAGTTCGATTCCGAGGTGCAGGCCACCATCCTCCCCGGGGAGGTGGTGGAGGTCCAGTCCGCGTTCGGGCACACGTACCGGCTCACCTACGAGGGCCTGTCCACGTCCCGGGACGGAAGCCTGGGCACCTCGCAGCCCAACGTGCTGCGATGGGTGGCCACGTTCGATGTGCAGAAGGACGGGGAGCCGCTCGGTGTCATGACGGCCGAACGGCGCTACTACGTGGTGAACGAGCAGGCCGCTTCCGAGGTGGGCATCCGTTCCACGTTCGCCGAGGACCTCTACGTCATCCTGGCCGGTGTCGAGGACCTGTCCAACACCATGTTCCAGGGCGCGACGGGAGACGCCGAGCGCGCCACGGTGGAGGTGCAGGTCAATCCGCTGGTGGGATGGATCTGGTACGGTGGGATGCTCCTGGCCCTGGGTTCGCTGATCGCGCTCTGGCCCACCGCCGTGGTCCGCGTGGACACGGCTGCCGGCGCGTCGCGCGAGCGAGCAGTTCCCTCGAGCGTCGGGTAGGCCGTTGACCCTGCTCGCGACCGCGGGGGCGTTCCTCTTCGCCCTCGCCCTCGTTCTGTTCGTGATCGAGCCGATCCTGACCGGCCGTTCGGCGCTCGTCGACGTCGAGGACCACGGCGAGGACGCCGCGTTCCGCAAGCACGCCGCGCTGCGAGCCCTGCGCGACGTCGAGTACGACTACCAGACCGGGAAGCTGGACGAGTCCGACTATCGGCGTCTCAAGCGCGAGATGGTGGCGGAGGCGGCCGAGGTACTGGGGACCGAGGACGGCGATACGGCCGGCGATCCTCTCGAGGCCGAGATCCGCGACGTGCGCCTGCGTATCGAGCGGGGAGAGGCCTGTCCGCGATGCGGCGCCGATCGCGCCATCGAGGCCCGCTTCTGCGCGGTGTGCGGGACGCCGCTCGCGGCGGAGAGCCTCACATGACCCGCGGGCTGGGAGCCCGCGCGCTGACCCGCCGTTTCGGCCCCACCCGCGCCCTGGACGAGCTCGGGTTCGACCTGGAGCCCGGCCGCTTCCTGACCCTCTTCGGACCCAACGGCGCGGGCAAGACCTCCTTGCTCCGTGTCCTGTCGGGCGCGCTCCGCCCGGACAAAGGGCAGCTGACCTGGGACGGCGAGCCGCTGGACGCGCAGGGACCCGACTGGCGGACCCGCGTCGGGATGGTGTCGCACCGCTCGTTCCTGTACGGGCACCTCACCACGCGCGAGAACCTCCGCTTCTACGGCTCCCTGTACGGGCTGCCCGACCTCGACCGCAGGATCGACGAGCGCATCGAGACCTTCGGCCTGGGGAAGTGGCGGGACCTGCCGGCGCGGGCCCTGTCGCGGGGGCTGACGCAGCGGCTTTCGCTGGCCCGCGCGCTCCTGCACGACCCGGATGTCGTGCTTCTGGACGAGCCCTATACCGGCCTCGACGCGCACGCGGCGTCCCGTCTGGCGGAGATCCTGGAGCACCTGAAGGACGGACGTCGGCTGGTGGTGATGGTCACGCACGACCTGGTGCAGGGGGCGCGGCTCGCGGACGTGGTGGCCATCCAGGTCGCGGGGCGCCTCCGGCTGTTCACCGAGGACTTCCCCCGCGACGCCACGCGGCTGCAGTCCCTCTACCACGAGACGGTCGGAGCGGCCGCCGCGTGAAGACGCTCAGGGCGGTCGGCTGGATCTGCTGGAAGGACCTGGCCATCGAGCTGCGCACCGGGCGACGGCTCACCGTGATGGTGGCGTTCGCGGTGCTCATCGCGGTCCTGTTCAACTATTCGATCGATCCCGGGCTGGTCCGCCCCCGCGACTTCGTGAGCGGCCTGCTCTGGCTCACCATCGTCTTCGGCGGCCTGCTGGGCCTGGGCCAGACCTTCCACCTGGAGGAGGAGAACGGCGCGCTGGAGGGCGTGCTGCTCACGCCGATGCCTCGCGAGGCGCTCTTCCTGGCCAAGGTCCTGTCCAACTACCTGCTGGTCCTGGGCCTGGTGCTCCTCGTGCTGCTGCTCTTCGGCCTCTTCTTCGCCGTCGACTATGGGGCCCACTGGCTGGTGCTGATCGCCGTCCTGGCGCTGGGCGCCCTGGGCTTCGTCGCGGTCGGGACGCTCTTCGCGGCGGTCACCGCCCGCTCCACGATGCGGGAGACGTTGCTCCCCGTGCTGGTCTTTCCGATCCTTCTGCCGGTCGTCATCTACGGCGCGGGCGCCACCAATCGCCTGCTGTCCGGTCTCGCGGTCTCCGAGGTGGAGGGCAACCTGCGCATGCTGGGCGCCTTCGCCTTGCTCACCCTGACGGTGGGGGCCATCCTCTTCCGCTTCGTCGTGGAGGACGCATGAGGGGTTCTGGTCTACAGAAGGGCGCGGTGGCGCTCGGCGTGCTGGGCGTGGCCATGGTCGTCACGCTCCACTGGATGATCTTCTTCTGGGTGCCGACCGAGGCGGCCCAGGGGATCGTCCAGCGCATCTTCTATCTGCACGTGCCCTCGGCCTGGGTGGGGGAGATGGCCTTCGGGCTGTGTGCCCTGTGCTCCGCCGTCTACCTGTGGCTGCGCGACGAACGGCTCGACATGGCCGCGGTGGCCCTCGCCGAGGGTGGCCTGGTGTTCCTGACCATCACCCTGATCGCCGGGCCGCTGTGGGCGCGCGTCGCCTGGGGCCAGTACTGGCAGTGGGAGCCCCGGCTCACGCTCACGCTCCTCCTCTGGGTCCTGTTCTTCGGATACTTCATGGTGCGGGGCTCCGTCGGCTCCGAGGAGCGGGGACGGCGGCTGGGCGCGGTGATCGCGATCATCGGCGCGATCGACATCCCGTTCATCCATCTGAGCGTGATCTGGTTCCGGTCGCTGCACCCTCAGCCCGTCGTGATGAAGCCCGAAGGGCCCACGCTCGATTCCCAGATGCTCGCCACGCTCATGATGGGACTCGCGGCCTTCACCGTTCTCTTCTTCGCCGTCTTCCTGCTCCGCTACGGGCTCGAGCGGGCCCGCCGCGAGTCGGCCGTCCTCCTGGAGGCAGTCCGATGAGGTCCGTTCGTCCCCTGCTGCTCGTGGCCGTCGTGGCCCTGGCCGTTCTCCTCCTCACCGTTCCCGCCGGGGCCCAGGAGCTGTCGGAGCGCGTCGCGCGCGGAACGCTCCGTCCCTATTGGCACGTCTTCATCGCCTACGCGGTGGGGTGGGTGCTGGTCTTGGGCTGGATCGTGAGCATCGCGCGACGCATCGCCCGGCTCGAGCAGCAGGTCGCCACGGCGCGCGAGTAGGGGGCCGTGGCGGTGGACGACGGGATCGTCGACCTGCGCAGCGACACCGTCACGCGTCCGCCGCCCGGAATGCGTCGGGCCATCGCGGACGCGGAGGTCGGCGACGACGTCCTCGACGGGGACCCGACCACGCGCGCCCTCGAGGAGCGCGTGGCCGCCCTGCTCGGTCAGGAGCGCGCGCTGTTCTTTCCCAGCGGCATCATGGCCAACCAGACCGCGTTGGCGGTGCTGGGCGCGCCGGGGACCGACGTGCTCTGCGACACGGAGGCCCACATCCTGGTGTGGGAGGAGGACGCCGCCGCGGCGTTGTCCGGCCTGCAGCTGCGGGGGCTGCCCGCGGCGGGTGGGCTGCTGGATGCCCCGACGCTGGACGCGGCATGGCGACCCCCCTCGCGCCTGACCCCTCGTGTTTCAATCCTGGCCCTGGAGAACACCCATCTCGGATCGGGCGGTCGGATCCTGCCCGTGGCCGACCTGGAGCGGCTGGTGGGCTGGGCGCGCGAGCGGGGACTTCGCGTGCACCTGGACGGGGCCCGCCTGTGGCATGCCGCGGTGGCCACCGACACGCCGGCGTCCGCGTGGGGCGGGCGGGTGGACACCGTGATGGTCACGCTGTCCAAGGGACTCTGCTGTCCGGCCGGTTCGCTGCTGGCCGGAGCGGAGGGCGTCATGGAGGAGGCCTGGCGCGTGCGGCGCCGTCTGGGTGGGGCGATGCGCCAGTCCGGCGTGCTGGCGGCAGCGGGCCTGTGGGCGCTCGACCACGTGCTTCCCGGGCTCGCGGACGATCACGCGAAGGCGGGGCATCTGGCCCGGGAGCTGGGGCGCCATGCCCCACTCGAGGTCACGATCCCGGAGACGAACGTGGTGATGATCGACCTTCCGGCGCGCGGCCCGGAGGCAGGCGCCGCGCTGGAGGCGCTCGCGCGGGAGGGCGTCCGGGTCAGCCGATTCGGCGCGCGGCGGCTGCGGTGCGTGACGCACCGGGACATCTCGTGGTCGGGAGTGGAGAAGGCGGTCGACGTCCTGGGGTCGCTCCTGACAGCCTGAAGGGGCGGCTCCTCGACGGCCTGAAGGGGCAAGTCCTTGACTGGCTTGGAAGTTGCCCCGTCGTTAGGTTCTTCGAGGCCCGGTGCGGGCCCGGCCGACGCCGGTCACCCTTGGGCGTCCGGCTCCAACTCAGAGATGGAGGTTCCATTCCCATGAAGATCGCTCGGGGAGCATTCTCCGGGACGATGGCCCTGGCGGCGGCCTTCGCCGCTGCGGGTTCGCTCACGGCGCAGAGCACGAAAGTGCCGAGCACGCTCCGCTATGGTTCGGGCCTGCTCGACGTGCCCGTCGCCAGCGTTCTCCCGCACATGGCCATCGTCGGAACCTACTCCGGATTCCCGGTCAGCATCGACCAGACCGTGCAGACCAACGCGGCCGGCGACATCGTCGGCCGGGGCGCGGCCTACGAGAAGTGGCTCTCGGACGCCTCGATCGCCATCGGTCTCTTCGATCGCGTCGAAGCCGGTGTCACCGTGCAGAACTTCTCGGACGCCGAATCGGGCGGCAGCATGGTCGGCGCATTCGGACGCGTGGCCATCGTGCGCCCCGAGGCCCAGGGCCTCGGCCTCGCGGTCGGTGCGCGCTACGTCTCGCCTCCGTCGTTCGACAACACGTCGCGCGATGACTATCAGCCGAGCCGCCTGGGCTTCCCGGACGCCCGACTGACGGAGACCTACGGTGCCAACAGCGGCCGTGACGACGTCAACACGCAGTTCACGCCGTACGTCGTCGGCACCGCGCAGTTGAGGGGCTTCGACTCCGACATCTTCCCCGAGCACGACTTCACGTTCTCGGTGGGCTGGGGCGCCGGGATGTTCAAGGACGGAGACCAGCTGCCCTGGTATTCGTTCGCGGACTCCGAGGGATGGTTCACCGGCGCGGCGTTGCACATGGCGCTCGGCGAGACCAGCCTGCTCAACCTGATCGGGGAGTGGAACGGGTTCGACATCAACCTCGGCGCGCAGGCCGACTTCGGAGGCTTCCGCATCGGCGGCTTCCTGCTCGGCGCCAACTACGCCGAGGAGGTCTCGATCTACCGCTCCAAGAAGTTCGGCGTGCTCGGCTCGGTCGCGCTCTGCCCGCAGACCGGTGGCCTCTGCAAGCCGGGCCTGCTCGATCGTCCGATGCCCGACACCATCGTGCTGCCGGCTCCGCCGCCGGACACCGTCGTGGTCGAGCGCACGGTCGCGCCGCCGCTGCCCACGGGCACGTCGACGCCGATCTGCCTCGCGACCGGTGCCACGGAGACGGTGCTCGTCACCGCCCAGGGCGACACGCTCGTCGGGCCGCAGCGCGTCTCGGTGCGTCAGCTCCGGCCGGGCGTGGTCTTCGCCGGCTCCTACGCCGAGGGCGCGTCCTGGTTCGAGAACGACGACGCCGTGACGTTCGAGCGGCGCAACTACTCGAAGTCGGGCGGTGAGGTTCGTCTCTCCTGCAACGACATCATGCAGGTGGGCGAGTTCAACGGCGTGCCGCTGTTCGCGGACCGCGGTGGCTCGACCCCCTACCAGACGCTCTACGTGCCGGTCCGGCCCGGTGTCTGGCAGGCCTACCAGTCGGGGCTGCAGCGCACGCGCGGCTGACGCGAACCCGAGGTCCTGTGGGTCCCACGGGCCCGCTTCCTCCGGGAGGCGGGCCCGTGGTGCATCCCCGGTCCCGGGAGCGGCGGACGTTGCCCCTCCCGCCGCCGCGCATAGCTTCGGGGAGACGGCCGGCCCCTCGCCGCCGATTTCCGGAAGCCCAGATTCGCCATGAAGAGCGCCGCCACGCCTCCTGACGCTCCCGTCGCAGCGCCTCCCCCGGCCCCGGTCGCGGTGGGCTCGGCCCGCGCCCTGCCACCCGGCCCAGCCCTCCTGGTGCCGACGGCGTTCCTGCTCGCGCTGGCTTCGTTCGCCTTCTTCGAGTTCCGGGGCCAGAACCTCCTGCTCCGATCCTGCCTGGGGGCGGCCGCCGCGGGGACCGTCTGGGCGGCCTGGTTGTTCGGGACCGCCCGGCGCGCCGGCCGCACGCTCGTGCTGTCCGTCGTCATCCACCGGCACCACTGGGTGCAGGCCCTCGCCCAGGCAGCCATCTACGTCTGGTGGGGCTGGCACGTCCGGATCGTGTACGCGTTCGTGCCCCTGTTGGTGGCGCAGGTGTTGTTCGCCTACGCGGTCGACGCGCTGCTCACCTGGTCGCGGCGCGAACGGTACGCGATCGGCTTCGGCCCGCTGCCCGTGGTGGGGAGCATCAACCTCTTCCTGTGGTTCCGCCCCGAGTGGTTCCACTGGCAGTTCGTGATGATCGCGGTCGGCTACCTCGGCAAGGAGCTGATCCGCTGGCAGCGCGACGGGCGCTCCGCCCACATCTTCAACCCATCGTCCTTTCCGTTGGCGCTCGTCTCCGTGTTCCTGGTGGCGACCGGCGCTTCGGACGCGACGTTCGGGCAGCTGATCGCCAACACGCAGCACGACCCGCCTCTCATCTACCTGGTCATCTTCCTGGCCGCTCTTCCCGGCCAGCTGCTCTTCGGCGTGGCGCGCATGACCCTGGCGGCCGTCGCCACGATGTTCCTCTTCAGCGCGGCCTACCTGCAGGTCACCGGCACCTATTTCTTCTTCGACTCACATATTCCCGTGCCGGTGTTCCTCGGGATGCATCTGCTGTTCACGGATCCATCCACGTCCCCCCGCAGCGGTCGCGGTCGCATCGTGTTCGGCGTCCTCTACGCACTGGGGATCCTCGCGCTCTACGTGCTCCTGACGCGTATGGGCGTGCCGACCTTCTACGACAAGCTGCTGCCGGTCCCGCTCCTCAACCTCGCCGTCCGGGCCATCGACCGCGCCTCGGGGTGGCGTGGCTTCCCGCTCCCGGCAGGCTCTGTGGCCGCGTCTCCGCTCCGCACCCACCTGGTGTGGACCAGCGCCTGGGTCGTCCTCTTCCTCGCGCTCTCGGGAACACGGGCGCTGGGGGATCGCCACCCGGGGCAGTATCTGCCCTTCTGGGTGGCCGCCTGCCAGGACGGGAGCGCACGCGCCTGCGAGTATGCGTCCTTCCTCACGCTGGCCTACTGCAACAACGGCTCGGGCTGGGCCTGCAACGAGGTCGCCGCCCGTTCGTCCGTCGCGACGCGCGACGCGGTCGCCGCCTTCCGGCGCGCGTGCGAGCTGGGCTTCGAGGCCGGCTGCCAGAACGCGCGGATCGCCGAGCAGGGTGGCACGGGTTGGCGGCATGGGGATCCCGAGCTGCCCGATCTGCCCATCGTGCTACGGGGGACCAAACCCGCGCTCTCGGAGCGCGACCCGGCGCGGCTGTACCGGATCGCCTGCGACCAGGGGTGGTCCGCGGCCTGCGGCCGCACCTCCTGATGGAGCCGGTGTTCTTCGAGGGTCCCGAGGCTTTCCGCACGTGGTTGGAGGCCCATCACGCCTCCACCGACGAACTCTGGGTGGGCTTCCACAAGAAGGGCACCGGCCGCCCCAGCATGACGTGGCCGGAGTCCGTGGATGAAGCGCTCTGCTGGGGATGGATCGACGGACTGCGCCGTTCGTGGGATGAGGACAGCTACGTGATCCGCTTCACGCCGCGCCGCGCCGGCAGCGTATGGAGCGCGCGCAACCTGGAGCGGATCGACGTCCTGTCGGGAGAAGGGCGGGTGGCGGAGCCCGGGCGCGCGGCCTGGGAGCGGCGCCGGGTCGACCGCGCCCGCCAGTACTCGTTCGAGCAGGGCGACGTGGCGTTTCCGCCCGACCTGGCCAAGCGCTTCCGCGCCGATCGCACGGCCTGGCGCTGGTTCCAGGCGCAGTCGGAGTCCTACCGCAAGACGGTCACGTGGTGGGTCATCAGCGCCAAGCGGGAGGCCACACGCGCACGCCGTCTGGATCAGCTCATCGAGGACTGCGCGGCAGGCCGCCGCATCAAGGAGATGCGAAAGGCGGGAGGGAAGGGGGGATGACCCACCCCGGGGGGCGGAGGGCGCGAGCCGCGCCCTCCGAGCCCGGAGCGGTTCCCTAGAAGTGGTAGTGGATCCCGCCGCCGAACGAGAACAGCGACCAGTTGTAGTTGTCGAAGCTGGCGAACGCGACGCCGAGCTCGATCGACCAGAAGAGGGGCGGGAAGTCGTCCTCGTCGGGTGAGAAGACCTCCTGGAGGTCGAACTCGAAGCCGCCGCCCCCGCCCAGGCCCACGCTCGTCTCCGCGTCGCTGACGCCGAGGATGTCGTACGAGTAGCGCCACATGCCTACCGAGCCGTAGCCGTAGACGTCGTACTTCTCCTTGTCCTGGAAGTCGTAGTTGATGCGGGCCGAGAAGTTCGTGACTTCACCGAGGGCGCCCACCACGGCCTGGAACTGCAGCTTCTCGCTGGCGTCGTAGCGCCCGCTCAGGCCGTACGACGGCCACGAGCTCTGGAAGCCGATGCTGTAGGGAGACGGGTCCTGCGCGGCCAGCGCGGCTGGCGCCAGGGCGGCGGCCGCAACCAACGCGGCGGCCAGGCGGAACGACGAGGTTGGAAGCACGGGACCTTCCTGTGGTTTGGGGGCGGACCGGCGCGAGGGCTCTCCCCGCGGATCGCCGCGATCCGGCTTGTCCCGCAGTACGTGAAACGGCCGTCGGGACCGTCACGGGGGGACGCCGGCCTGCCGCCGGCGGTCGTCGAGGTCCGGTGCGAACGGGATCCGCCGTGTGGCGGCCCGCTGCCGCTCAGGCCCGGGAGCGCAGCTCCACCGCCAGCCAGGCGCGGGCGGCCCGCCACTCCCGCTCGACGGTGGACTTGGACACCCGGAGGATCTCGGCCGTCTCCGCGACGTCGAACCCGGCGAAGAAGCGGCACTCCACGATGTCCGCCTGTCGGGCGCTCAGCGCGGAGAGCTCCTCGAGGGCATGGTCGAGGGCGATCACGTCGTCCGCGTCGCTCAGCGCGCCCGCCGTCGATTCGTCGAAGGTCACGAGCGCGACGTCCCCTCCGCGCTTGAGCGCCGACCGCCGGCGCGCTGCCTCCACCAGGACCTGACGCATGGCCCGCGCGGCGATCCGCTTGAAGTGGAGGACGCTCTCGGGGCGCAGCTCGGGCGAGCGCGCGAGCTTGAGGTAGGCCTCGTTGACCAACGCGGTCGGCCGCAAGGTCTCCGTGGGCGTGCGTTGCTGGAGAGAACCCGCCAGACGACGCAACTCCTCATAGGCCATGCTGAACAGCCGGTCCACCTCGGGGCTGCCAGAGGTCATGGGCGTGCGCGGGGGAGCGGGGGGAGCCTCGACCCGGGCGAAGGTAGACCCCCCTCCGGGGTGCCGCCAGCACGGCCGGCGATGGGAAGGGCGGTCGTGCGCGCGCGAGCTGCGCGAGCGGCTAGTTCAGGTATTTCTCGAGGATGCGGTTGGTGGCGTCCAGCACGGCCATCGCGGCGCCGCGGGCCGCGTCGGCCTCGTCGGTCGCGAAGGAGCCCAGGAGCCGGTAGCTGTGGTCGCCGGACCGCCCCCGGATCGAGACGATGACGATCCATTGATCGAAGGCGCGGACCGCCTTGACCCCCAGCAGCTCGAGCTCGATCCGATTGGCGGTGGCCGCCTCCGCGGCCTGGACGGCCGCCAGGGCACCCACCCGGAGGCGCCCTTCGAGCGTGTGCGTCCCCTCCGAAGCTCCCTGGTATCGATCACCCTGGAGCTCCAGGCTGAGCGTGGCCAGGCACTGGCCGTTCGCGAAGACCTCGTAGTTGAAGTCGTCGAAGCGGAGTCGTTCGCGGCGTTCCATGGTGGGTTCGGGGGGCAGCGAGGGGCCCGCAACTGGGTTCGCCATGCCCAGTTGAGCAAGCTCCAGGCCACACGATCGGCCGGAAGCCGCCGCGGCCCCTTCGGGTCACGGGCGCAGCGCGGGCGGGAGGTCGGCGAGGGTATCCACGTCGGTGAGCGGGGGCAGCTCGACGACGGTCAGGCCTTCGCCGCGGGCCCGCGCGCGCGTCTGATCCGCTACGGCCGGTGTGCTCCACTGGATGTCGCGGAACAGCGCGGGACAGGGCTCCGACAGGCCGAGCAGGTAGTAGCCGCCGTCGCGCGCCGGTCCCAGGACGACCCGCCCCGGACCCAGGTTCGCGAAGGCCTGCGCGACGAGGTCGCGGTCGAGGTCGGGCGCGTCGGTGCCCACCACGCAGACCCGATCGGCCTGTCCGAGCGCAACGGCCAGCGCGTGCACCAGCCGCTCCCCCAGGTCTCCGGCACGCTGGGGCCAGAACTCCGTTCCGCTCCGGCCCAGCCAGGCGGCAACTTCTTCGGAGCGCTCCGGCGGATCGTGGCATACGATGAGGCGATAGGGTCCCCCCCGCAGCCGGTCCACCACCGCGCGCCCCATCCCGGCGTACAGGGCCGCGGCCCGCTCCGGACCCACATCCCGCGCCAGACGGGTCTTCACCTGCCCGGGCACCGGGAGCTTCGCGAACACCAGCACCACGTCGCGCGGTGCGGGAGCGGAGGAGCGCCGAGCAGGATACCAGCGCGCGAGATGGCGCGCCGGCACCCCGGCCAGGTACAGGGTCATCAGCAGGCTGTTGCGGATCCAGCCCCGTGCGCGTCCCTCCTCCCGGTAGCGGCGGGGGCTCGTCCGCAGATGCGCCGGGAGCGGTCGCACCCGCCCGATGCGCCGCAGTCGGCGCAGCACCTCCACGTCCTCCATGAGCGGGAGCGACGGAAAGCCTCCGATCCGCTCGAAGCCTTCCCGGCGGACCAGCAGTCCCTGGTCTCCGTAGACCAGGCCGAACAGGCGCTCCCGGAGCCGCTGCCCGGCCTCGAGCAGCCGCCAGAACGCATCGTCGCCGTCCAGGAGGAAGCCGAACCACGCGGCCACGACATCCGCCGGAGGATCGGACAGCCAGCGGGCCAGGGCGGTCCTCGCCGGCGCCGGGAGGCGGCTGTCCGCATGGAGGAAGAGAAGCCACGGCGCGCGCGCGCCCTCGGCGCCCCGGTTCATCTGCAGCGCGCGGCCCCGACCGGACGCCACGACCTGCGCGCCGGCCTCCCGCGCGACGGCGCCGGTGTCGTCGGTCGATCCGCCGTCGACCACGACGACCTCGTGGGACACCTCCAGACCCGCGAGGTCCGTGAGGAGACCGGGGAGCGTGCGGGCCTCGTCCAGCGCCGGGATCACGACGCGCAGGAGGGGCGACCCGCGGGGGCGGCTCACGGGTCTCCCCCGGTGCCGTCGGGCGAGCGTACCGGCAGGCGCACGCCCAGGCGTCGGGCCAGGACGGGGACCAACCCGAGCAACACGAGCAGCCCGCCCGCCGCGAGCACGCGCAGGAGGGCGTCCCGGCTCGCCGCTCGTGAGCCCTCGAGCAGCGCCTCGGCGAACCAGGTGTAGACGGCGGTGCCGGGCACGATGCCCAGCGCCGTGGCCAGCGCGTATCCCCGCCAGCGCACGCCGGCCAGCCCCGCCGCGAAGTTCAGGCCGTTGAAGGGCACGACCGGGATCAGCCGGAGCAGCAGGACGGTGCGCGCGCCGTGGGTCCGGCCGATGCGGTCCAGCGCGGCGGCGCGCTCGCCCAGGAGCCGGTCCAGCCCGTCGCGCCCGAGCGCGCGGGCCAGCAGGAACGCGAGCGTGGCACCGAGGTTGGCGCCCAGCCAGTTCCAGAGGACGCCCGGCACGAAGCCGAAGACAGCGCCTCCGGCCAGCGTGAAGACGGTCCCCGGCAGAGCCAGCCCGGTGGCGACGGCATACCCGACGATGAACACGATCGGGGCCCAGGGCGAGGCGCGCACGCGTTCGAGGGCCTGCACCAGCCCCTCGGCCGACAGGAGCGATTCAAGCCCGGTGGCGCGCGTCGCCCAGGCGGCGGCCGCGAGCAGCAGGGCCAGCAGCACGAGCCCGCCGGCCCCCCGGTTCAGGCCAGCCACCGGATCACGCGACGCAGCAGCGCGCCCTTCCACGAGTCGAGCTGGGCCCGGCGATGCGCGTCGGCTGCGCGCTTGATCGCCTCCATGCGGGTCGGATAGGGGAAGATCGTGGCCGACAGGCGCGACAGCGGCAGCCCCTGCATCCGCGCCAGCACCAGGGGAAGAAGCAGCTCCCCCGCGGCCGTGCCCACCACGGTGGCGCCGAGGATCCGTCCCCGACGATCGGCGCTGATGCGCACGAAGCCGTCGCCGTCCGCCTCGGCGATCGAGCGGTCCAGGTCGGCGAATGCGTAGGTGTGGCTGCGGCCGCCCGCGGCCGCCGCCTCCGTCTGCGAGAGCCCCACGTGCGCCACCTCGGGATGCGTGTAGGTCACGCGCGGGACCTGGTGGAGGGCGGTGCGGGCGGGCAGGGGAGTCAGCGCGTTCTGCAGGGCCACCTTGGCCATGTGCTCCGCGACGTGCGTGAACTGCGGTCCGCCCGTGACGTCACCCGCGGCCCAGACGCCCCGCGCGCTCGTGCGCGCCCGCGCGTCCACCCGCACGGCGTGTCCGTCCCGCTCCACCCCCGCGCGCTCGAGCGCCAGCGCCTCCGTCCGTGGCCGCCGGCCCGTCGCCACGAGCACGGCGTCCGCCTCCACGCGGTCGCCCCCCCGCGCCAGCAGCGTGGTCACGGGACCCGCGCGCTCCACCCGCTCGACGTCGATCCCGGTCCGCACTGCGATGCCGTCGCGTTCCAGGCGCGCCTGCACCAGCGCGGCCACATCCGGGTCCTCCGCGGGCAGGATGCGATCCAGCCGTTCGAGCAGGGTGACGCCCACGCCGAGGCGACGGTGGGCCTGGGCCAGCTCGACCCCCACGGGTCCCCCGCCCAGCACGATCAGCCGGGCGGGAAGGTGGGGCCGATCGAAGACGTCAGCGTGCGTGAGGGGATCGGCCTCGGCCAGGCCCGGGATGGGCGGCAGGGTCGCCTCGGCCCCCGTGGCGATCACGAAGCGGCGGGACCGGATCCGCCCCACGCCCTCCACCTCGAGCAGGCCGGGCGCGACGAACCGCGCTTCGCCCGTGTGCACGTCCACGCCGAGCGCCCGGAAGCGGTCCGGGTCGTCGTGCCGCGCCACCTGCGCCCGCGCTTCGCGCACCCGCTCGAGGACGCGCGACCCGTCGGGGTCGAGGGGCGTGTCGGGCAGGCCGAGGGGGGAGGCGTGCCGGAGGGCCTCGGCCCGGTGGGCGGCCGCGAGCAACGCCTTGGACGGCACGCATCCGGTCCACAGGCAGTCGCCGCCCAGCCGGCCCGCTTCCACCAGCGCCGGCCGCGCGCCCAGGTAGGCCGCGCCCGCCGCCGTGACGAGGCCCGCTGTGCCCCCGCCCACCGCCACGATGTCGTATTCGCGTTCGGGCACCGCTTCCTCGCGCCTCCGTTCGGGCTCCTCGGGCTCGTCCGGCGACCCAACGCCGGAGGCGGTCTCCGGGTTCCGCGCGCAGCGGTGCCCCGGTGCATCCGGCCGCTTCTCGAATGGCGGAGCCCCCCGGCGCCGGATAGCTTCCGTTCGTCCCCGCGGACCCGCTGGATCAGGCCCCTTTCGCTTTCTCTTCGGGTCCGCTAAGCTTGACCCTCCACCCCGGTCGGACGCCCGCGTCCGGGTCGGCCGGAGGGGCCCCGAGGCCGTTCCCGCAGGAGTCGCCCAGGATGCCAGCCGTAGAGACGAACGATCAGAAGAAGAAGGCCCTCTCCACCGCACTGACGCAAATCGAGCGATCCCACGGGAAGGGCTCGATCATGCGCATGGGGAGCGACCTCAGCCAGATGGCCATCGAGGCCATCTCCACGGGCGCGCTCAACCTCGATGCGGCCATCGGCATCGGCGGGGTTCCTCGCGGCCGCATCAGCGAGATCTACGGACCCGAGTCGAGCGGGAAGACGACCCTCTGTCTCCAGGTGATCGCCAACGCCCAGCGGGCGGGCGGCGTGGCCGCCTTCATCGACGCCGAGCACGCGCTCGACATCCAGTACGCGCGCAAGCTGGGGGTGGACGTCGACAACCTCCTCGTGTCGCAGCCGGACACGGGGGAGCAGGCGCTCGACATCGCGGAGGTGCTCATCCGCAGCAACGCGGTGGACGTGATCGTGATCGACTCCGTGGCGGCCCTGGTGCCCCGAGCCGAGATCGAAGGCGAGATGGGCGACTCCCACGTGGGTCTCCAGGCCCGCATGATGAGCCAGGCCATGCGCAAGATCACCGGCGCCGTGAACCGCTCCAACACCTCCGTGATCTTCACCAACCAGATCCGCGAGAAGGTGGGCGTCATGTTCGGAAGCCCCGAGACCACCTCGGGCGGCAGGGCGCTCAAGTTCTACGCGTCGCTGCGGCTGGACATCCGCCGGATCGGGGCCATCAAGGACGGGCAGGACGTCGTCGGGAACCGGACCCGGGTCAAGGTCGTCAAGAACAAGTGCGCCCCTCCGTTCCGGCAGGCCGAGTTCGACATCCTCTACAACGAGGGGGTCAGCCACCTCGGGTTGCTGGTGGACCTCGGTGTCGAGGCCAATGTGGTCGACAAGTCCGGCTCCTGGCTGTCCTATGGGGACCTGCGTCTGGGACAGGGCAAGGAGAACGCAAAGCAGTTCCTCAAGGAGAACCCGGACGTCGCATCCGAGATCGAGGAGAAGGTGCGCGTCGCCGTCGGCCTGAACGGACAGTCCGCTTCGGACGAGGATGAGCCCGTGCCCGCGGGGATGGCTGCGGACGCCTGATCCGAGCGCCCCGGACGGGGTGGGAGCAGCCTTCGGACACGGGGCGGGGTCGCGTCAGCGGCCCCGCCCCGATGGTTTTGGAAAGGCCCGGCGGGTCATTATGTTCCCGGGTTCGGGACCGGCCGGTGCGCCGCAGCCTCGCGTCCGCGCCCGATGCTCCGCTCCACCCTCAGCGACCTGTTGGTGACGTCATGAAGGCAGCCGAGATCCGCAGCCGCTTCCTGGGCTACTTCCAGGCCCGCGGCCACGAGGTGCGCCCGAGCTCCTCCCTGGTGCCGGGCAACGATCCCACACTGCTCTTCACGAACGCGGGCATGGTGCAGTTCAAGGGTGTGTTCCTCGGACAGGAGCGGGTGCCGTACGCCCGCGCCGCGACGTCGCAGAAGTGCGTGCGTGCCGGGGGCAAGCACAACGACCTGGAAGAGGTGGGCAAGACGGCTCGACACCACACCTTCTTCGAGATGCTGGGCAACTTCTCCTTCGGCGACTATTTCAAGCGGGACGCCATCCGCTACGCCTGGGAGCTCCTCACCGTCGAGTACGGGCTCGAGCCGGGCCGGATGTTCGCGACCGTGCACCACACGGACGACGAGGCGGCTGCGCTCTGGGAGGAGGTCGCTGGCCTCCCGCCGGAGCGGATCTTCCGTCTGGGGGACAAGGACAACTTCTGGCAGATGGCCGATACCGGTCCCTGCGGCCCCTGCTCGGAGCTCCTCTACGATCAGCGGCCCGACGCCGAGCGTGGCGATGCGCTGGACCGGGACACGTTCGAGCGCCTGGCCGAGGCCGGAACGATCATCGAGCTGTGGAACCTGGTCTTCATGCAGTTCGACCGGGACGAGACCGGGCAGCTCGAGCCGCTGCCCGCACCCTCGATCGACACCGGGGCCGGGCTGGAGCGTCTGGCCGCGGTCCTCCAGGGCGTCGACTCCAACTACCACACGGACCTCTTCCGGCCTCTGCTCGATCGGGTCGCCGCCGTGGTCGGCCGCGCGTACGAGCCCACCACCGATGCTGGCGTGAGCTTCCGCGTGCTCGCCGACCACGCGCGGGCCGTCGCCTTCCTCCTGGCCGACGGCGTGCTGCCCTCCAACGAGGGGCGTGGCTACGTCCTGCGTCGCATCCTGCGCCGCGGCGTCCGGCATGCGTGGCTCCTCGGTCGGCGTGAGCCCACCCTGGTCGACGTCGTCGATCAGGTCATCACCGAGATGGAGGCTGCCTACCCCGACCTGCGTGCCCAGTCCGAGCTGCTGCTGCGCACCACGCGCGCCGAGGAGGAACGCTTCCTCGCCACCATCGCGGGCGGGCTCGACCGCTTCGACGAGCTGGCCCCGGTGGGCGGGAGCGGGTCCATCCCGGGAGACGAGGCGTTCAAGCTCTACGACACGTTCGGGTTTCCGCTCGACCTCACCCAGGTGATGGCGGAGGAGCGCGGCTACGCCGTGGACGTGGCCGGCTTCGAGCGGGCCCTGGAGGAGCAGCGGACGCGCAGCCGCGAAGCACGCGCGGCGGAAGGGATCGCGGGCGCGGATGTCCTGGACGGTAGCTGGACGCTCCCGGACACGTTGGACCAGCGCTGGATCGGGTACGCGTCGCGTGCCGCGGACATCGTCGTACGCGACTTCCGCCGCCTGGACGGCGGACGCTATGCCCTGGTGCTCGACCCCAATCCGTTCTACGCGGAGGGCGGGGGTCAGGTCTCGGACGTGGGCGCGGTGGAAGGTGACGGCTGGCGGCTGGTCGTCCAGGATGTGCGCAAGGTGGCGGGGCGGATCGCGGTGGTCGGCCCGCTGGACGGCATCTTCCCGGATCGGGCCGACGTGCACGGGTGCGCCGCGGTCGACGCGCGCGCGCGCCACGACACGGAGCGGAATCACACGGCCACACACCTGCTGCACGCGGCGCTGCGCAAGACGCTCGGCGCCCACGTGCGACAGCGCGGGTCGCTGGTTGCCCCCGACCGGCTGCGCTTCGACTTCTCCCACGATGCCCCTCTGACCGACGAACAGGTGCGCGGGATCGAGGCGCGGGTGCAGAACTGGATCTGGGACGACACCGCGGTCGGCTGGCGCGAGCTTCCCTTCGACGAGGCCAAGGCGCAGGGCGCCATGGCCCTGTTCGGCGAGAAGTACGGGGACGTGGTGCGCATGGTCGAGGTCCCGCACGTCAGCCGCGAGCTCTGCGGCGGGACCCACGTGCGTCACACCGGCGAGATCGGGCTCTTCCGGATCGTCTCGGAGAGCGGCGTTGCCGCCGGCGTCCGTCGCATCGAAGCCCTGACGGGTCGCGCCGCCCTGGCCGACATCCACGAGGAGCAGGCCCGGACGCGTGAGGCTGCCCGTCTGCTGCGTACCCAGCCGCCCGCGTTGGTCGCGCGCGTGCAGGGGCTCCTCGACGAGAAGGCCGAGCTCGAGGATCTGCTCAAGGAGCTGCGCACGCAGGGTGGCGGCGGCGAACAACGGGTGGCCGACGAGACCGTGGAGACCGGCGCCGGGACGGCCCGGGCACTGGTGCTGCGGACGCGTGCGCGCGGCGCCGACGAGATGCGCGAGCTGGGCGACCGCCTCCGCGCGGATTCCGCGCTGGTGGCGGTGGTCGGCACCGAGTTCACGGACGGCAAGCTGGGTCTGTTGGTGTCGGTCTCGGACGACCTGGTCCAACGCGGCGTACGCGCGGGGGACCTGGTCAAGCGCCTGGCCGCCCTCGGTGGGGGCACCGGCGGAGGTCGTCCCCACATGGCGCAGGGCGGGGTCTCCGGATCCGAGGGCCTGGACGCCGCGCTCGGCGGCGCGTTGCCCGTGATCCGGGACGCGCTGGTGGGAGCGAGCGGCGGTCGATGAGCTGGCGTACGGTGCCCGGCGTGCCGGAGCGGCTGGCGGAGGCGCTCGACCGTGTGGGTGCGTCACCCGACGCCCGGCCCGACGACTGGGTGGACGCCGCCGCGGCGGCGGTCGACCGGATCGCCGACGAAGGCCAGCGCGAAGCGGCCTACGCCCTCCTCGCGGCCGACGCCCTCGTCACCTGGGCGTGCGAGCGAGCGGCGCAGCAGCCGGACGCGCAGCGTGCGCTGGAGCGGGTGCTCGTTCGGGTACGGGAGGCGATGTAGTTGACGGAGGCCGCCCCCGGTCGGGTCGACCTGCACAGCCACCTGGTGCCCGGTGTCGACGATGGCGCCCGTACCCTGGAGGACTCGCGCACCGGCTTGCGCCGCCTCCTGCAGGCGGGTGTGGGTGCGCTGGCGACCACGCCTCACCTCGCGGGGTCGGTCACGCTGGACGAGGATCGCTTCGAAGCCGTGATGGAGGTCATGGACGCCGGGTGGACGGCGCTCGCCGACCTGGGCGCGCGTGAGTTCCCCGGGCTCACGCTCGCGCGCGGGCACGAGGTGGCGCTCGACGATCCCGACACGCGCTTCGACGATGCGCGGGTCCGCCTGGGAGGGACCTCCTTCGCGTTGGTGGAGTGGCCGCGCTTCAATCCGCCGCCGGCCTCCGAGGCCGCCGTGCAGCGCATCCGGCGGCAGGGCGTGCGTCCGCTGATCGCCCACGTGGAGCGCTACCAGGGTGCGCTGCGCGACCTGGGACGCGTGGCGCGTTGGAAGGAGGCGGGTGCCTTCGTGCAGGTGAGCTACGGATCGCTGTTCGGCCGGTACGGCCCGGAAGCGCGCTCCGTGGCGCAGCGGCTCCTGGAGCGGGGGTGGGTGGACGTGCTGGCCACCGATCTGCATCCCCTCCCGGGCGCGGAGGTCTACATCGAGGACGCGGAGGAGATGCTGCAGCGCGCCGGCGCGGAGGAAGCCTTCCACACCTTGAGCGCGCTCAACCCGGGACGCATCCTGGAGGATCAGGAGCCGCTCGCGCCGCCGCCGCTCATCCTCGCTCCTGGCTTCTGGCAGCGGTTCAAAGGACTGATCCGACGACGGTGAGCACATGATCGATCTGCGCGGGAAGACGGCGGTGGTGACGGGTGGGTCGCGCGGCGTGGGCCGGGCTGTGGCCGAGATGCTCGCGGCGGCGGGCTGCGCCGTCGGCATCGGGTACCGCTCGCGTCACGACGAAGCCCAGGAAACGGTGGACGCGCTGCGCGCCCACGGTGTCGATGCGTGGGCCGAACCCGGGGACCTGGCCGACGAGTCCGCCGCCGACGCGCTCTTCGCCCGCGCCGATCGTGCGTTCGGCGGGCTGGACTTCTTCATCGGCAACGCGGCCGTCTGGCCCGTCGCCGACGTCGCCATCCAGGACATGGAGACGGAGCGCTGGAAGCGTACGCTCGCCATCAACCTGGATTCGATCTTCTACACCACACGCGCCGCGGCTCGCCGCCTCCGTGATCACGGGCGCATCGTGCTCGTGAGCTCCACCGCCGGCCAACGCGGCGAGGCGTTCCATGTCGAGTATGCGGCCAGCAAGGGCGCCATCCTGTCGATGGTGAAGGGCCTCTGCGTCGAGCTGGCGCCGCGCGACATCACCGTCAACGCGGTGGCCCCCGGCTGGATCCTCACCGACATGGTCGATGACGCACTGATGGCGGGAGGCGAGGAGCGCATCCGCGCCTCGATCCCGCTCGGACGCATCGCCACCGCCGAGGATGTGGCCGGCCCCATCGTCTTCCTCTGCTCGCCGCTGGCCCGCCACATCACCGGTGAGGTGCTCAACGTCAATGGCGGTGCCGTTCTCCCCGGATAGGGTGGAGCGAACCCTCGAGGAACGGCTGGCCGTCCCGGCTGCCGTGCTCGGGGTGGTGCGCACCCTCGAGGACGCGGGCTTCGAGACCTGGACCGTGGGCGGGGCCGTGCGCGACGGCGTGCTGGGCCGTCCGGGGTCCGACTGGGACCTCGCGACCCGAGCGCGCCCGCGCGACGTGCAACGCCTGTTCCGTCGCACGATCCCTGTCGGCATCGACCACGGCACCGTCGGTGTGCTCCCTCGCGGCGGCCGCCTCGTGGAGGTGACCACGTTCCGCCGCGACGTGGTGCCCCTCGGGCGGCGCGCCGTGGTGGAGTTCGCCGATACGATCGAAGACGATCTCGCGCGCCGCGACTTCACCATCAATGCGCTCGCGTGGCATCCGTTGCGACGCGAGCTGCGCGATCCCTTCGACGGCCTGGCCGACCTGAGGGGCCGTCGCTTGCGGGCCGTGGGCGACGCCGACCAGCGCTTCGTCGAGGATCACCTGCGCATCCTGCGGGCTCTCCGGTTCGCCGGGCGGTTCCGGCTCACGGTGGACGCGGACACGTGGGACGCGCTGGTGCGTCGTCGCGATGCCACGCGCGACCTCTCCGCCGAGCGGATCCGCGAAGAGCTGCTGAAGATCGTCGGGGCGGATCCGCGTCCCTCGAGGGCGCTCGGGCTCTATCGCGCGTCGGGCTTGCTGGCGGCGCTGTTCCCCGAGCTGGACGCTGCGTTCGCGTCCCGCGGTCCGGGGGCCTGGACCCACGCCGTCGGGCTGGCCGATCGGCTGTCCCGCCGCGACCCGCTGCTTCGCCTGGCTCCGCTGCTCGCGCCGCTGCACGCCTGGGGGGGAGGCGAGTCCGTCGTGACCTTCCTCACCCGGCTCCGCTTCTCCAACGCCGACACCGACCGCCTGGTCCGGCTCACGCGCGGCGCGGGTGCGCTTCCCGCCGCCGACGGCGCCGGGGCCGCACGCCGCCGCTGGCTGCACCGCGCCGGCCCCGAGGCGGCTGCGCTGCTCGCCTGGAGCCTCGCCGAGGCTCGTCTCGCGCACGACATGGACGCTACGACCGCCCGGGATACGGTCGCGCGCGTGTGCGCGCTGCGCCGCGCGCTGCGCGCCCGGCCCGTGCTGACCGTCGGTGGTCTCGCCGTCGGCGGGCGCGACCTGATCCAGCGTGGCCTCAAGCCGGGCCCGGGCTTCGCGCAGCTTCTCGAACGGCTGCTCGAACAGGTGCTGGACGACCCGGCCGCCAACGACCGTGAGACCCTGCTCCGCTTCGTGGACACCTGGACGGAGGACGCGTGACCCAGGACGACCTCTTCGGCGGCCCGGTGGAGGGCGGGGCGCCCGCGCCCGACTCCGGGCCGGAGCCCGTGCCGGGACCGGACGCCCCGCTCGCCGCGCGCATGCGGCCGCGCACCCTGGACGAGCTCAAGGGCCAACGCGCCCTGCTCGGTCCCGGTGGATCGCTCCGGGGACGCATCGAGAGCGGTCGGATCTCGAGCATGATCCTCTGGGGTCCACCCGGGTGCGGGAAGACCACGCTGGCCCGTCTGCTGGCCGGCTACGTGGACGCGGCGTTCGAGCCCATCAGCGCCGTCACGGCGGGGGTCGCCGCCATCCGGGAGGTGACGGCACGCGCCCGCACGCGCCTGGAGACCAGCGGCCGGCGGACGATCGTCTTCTGCGACGAGATCCACCGGTTCAACAAGGGACAGCAGGACGCGTTCCTCCCGCACGTGGAGAGTGGCACCATCACCTTGATCGGCGCGACCACCGAGAACCCTTCGTTCGAGGTCGTGCGACCGCTCCTGTCCCGCGCACCCATCGTGCTCCTGGAGCCCCTGGACGCGGCCGACGTGCGGGAGATCCTCACCGACGCGCTGCACGATGCGGAGCGTGGGCTCGGCGGCCAGGGTCTGGAGGCGGACGAGGATGCGCTCGCCACGCTCGCCGCCGCGGCCGACGGGGACGCGCGTCGCGCGCTGGGCGCGCTGGAGGTGGCGGCCGAGCTCGCGCGGACGCGTGGGGGTCGCATCGACGCGGCCGCCGCGACCGACGCGCTCCAGCACCGGTTCGCCGTCTACGACAAGGGCGGGGAGGAGCGCTACACGCTCATCTCGGCCCTCCACAAGTCGATCCGCGGTGGGGATGCGGACGCGGCACTGTACTGGTTGGCGCGCATGCTGGAGGGAGGCGAGGAGCCGCTCTACCTGGCTCGACGCCTGGTGCGCATCGCCTCCGAGGACGTGGGCCTGGCGGCCCCCCAGGCCCTCGGCATCACGCTGGCGGCCGAGCGCGCCTACCGCTTCCTGGGCTCGCCCGAGGGCGAGCTGGCCCTGGCCGAGGCGGTCGTCTTCCTCGCGGCCGCGCCCAAGTCCAACGCGGTCTACGTCGCCTTCGGGCGTGCCAAGGAGCTGGCGCAGGAGACCCCGGGCCTCGGCGTCCCGCTCCATCTGCGCAACGCCCCGACCCGGGAGATGAAGGCGCTGGGCTACGGCGAAGGGTACCGCTACGATCCGGACGAGCCGGGCGGCGTGGCGGCCCAGAGCTACCTCCCGGACGCGCTCGTGGGCCGGCGCCTCTATGCGCCGCTGGAGCGGGGGCAGGAGGCGGGCGTGCGCGAGCGCCTGGAATCGTTCCGGCGCCTGCGCGAAGCGGGGGCCGCGGAGGAGCCGTCGCCATGACCCCGAGTATCCGCCGGGGTCCGGTTCCGGGCAGGGGCCGGCACGGCCCACCACCGCCGGTGGGACGTCGGGACCCGCTCGGGGGTACGCACGCGCGCGCCGGCGGTGGTCGGCGCTCGCCCCATCCTGCCCCGGAGGCCCCATCCCCACCGCGCTGATCGAGAACCGGACCCCCGTCGAACGCACCGTGCTGGTGGGCGCGCCCCCCAGCTCCCAGCCCCGCCACGTCGCGGACGAGCACCTGGCGGAGCTCGAGCGGCTCACGGAGACGGCGGGTGGAGAGGTCGTCGCCCGGCTCGTGCAGCGGCTCGACAGCCCCACGCCCTCGCACTACATCGGCAAGGGCAAGGTGGAGGAGTTGGGCGCGCTCGTGCAAAGCTCGAGCGCGAACCTCGTCATCTTCGACGAGGAGCTGAGCCCGGTGCAGGGGATGAACCTGGAGCGCGCGATCGGGACGCGCGTGATGGATCGCTCCGAGCTCATCCTGGACATCTTCGCCACCCGCGCGCGCAGCCGGGAGGCCAGGATGCAGGTCGAGCTGGCCCAGCTCGAGTACCTGCTCCCGCGCCTGACGCGCATGTGGAGCCACCTCTCGCGCATCCGGGGCGGCATCGGGCTGCGCGGTCCGGGCGAGACCCAGCTGGAGGTGGACCGACGTCTCGTGGGTCGGCGCATCGCCGACCTCAAGCAGAAGCTCGAGGGCGTGGCCCGCTCGCGGGAGACGCAGCGCAAGCGCCGGCAGGGCGAGTTCCGCGCTGCGTTGGTCGGCTATACGAACGCGGGCAAGTCGTCGCTGTTGCGCGCCCTCTCCGGCAGTGACGTGTTCATCGAGGATCGCCTCTTCGCCACACTGGATCCCGCCACGCGCGCCGTGGACCTCGGTGGGGGCGCGAAGGCGCTGGTCACCGACACGGTCGGGTTCATCCGCAAGCTTCCTCACAACCTGGTGGCCTCCTTCCGCTCCACGCTCGAGGAGGCACGCGAGGCGGACGTCCTGCTGCTCGTCGTGGACGCCTCCCACAGCGAGTGGGAGGAACAGCTCGCCGTGGTCCACGAGGTCCTGGAGGAGCTGGACCTGGACGACCGCCCCCAGGTGCTGGTCTTCAACAAGATCGACCGGCTGACGCACGCCGAGGAGGAGGCCCTGCGGGAGCGCATCCATGCGCTCGAGCCCACACCGGCCGTGTTCACGTCGGCGGTGGAGGAAGGAGGCCTCGAGGTCTTGAAGAGCGTGTTGCTCGCGCGACTGCGCGTACGCCAGCCGGAGGTGGTGGTGGAGGTCCCCGCCGGCGAAGGCGGGCTCCTCGCGGAACTGCACCGCTCCGGGGAGGTGCAGGCGCTGGAGTCGGACGGAGCCCGTGTGCGCCTCACCGCGCGCTTGCCCGAGGCGCTCGTGGAGCGGCTGCGCTCGGAGGGCTACGTCGTGCAGGACGAAGGCGCCCGCACGGACGGGGCGGACGGGTGAGCGGCCCTCCCGCCGCCGTCGTGTTCGTGGGCACCGGACGGGCCGCCCTGGCGCTGGGGCACGTGCTGGCCCGGGGCGACTGCGCGCTTCCCCTCCACTACGTCGGCCGCCGCCCGCACGCGCCCGACCATCCGCTCTTCCGTGAAGGCCACGCGCGCTATTCGGATACGCTGCGTGCGGTGCCGGCGGATCCCGCGGGCGTGCTGCTGCTTGCCGTCGCCGACGACGCGCTCGCCGAAGCCGTGGGCGGGGTGCGTCGCGAGGGCCCCTGTGGACCGGGGTGGTCCGTCCTCCACCTGTCCGGCGTGCACGACGCCTCCATCCTGGAGCCGCTGCGTCCGCGGGGGTGCGCGCTCGGCACCCTCCACCCCCTGCAGGCGCTCTCCCGGCCCGAGACCGCGCTGGAGATGCTGCCTCGCTCCTCCTTCACGGTCTCTGGTGACGCGGACGCGCAGGCGGCGGCGCGAGCGCTGGTGGCGTGTCTGGGTGGACAGGCGCTCACGATACCGGACGAGGGACGGGGGCTGTATCATGCGGCCGCGTCGCTGGTGGCCGGGGGGGTGCCGGTGCTGATGGAGGCCGCTACGCGCTGGATGAGCCAGGCCGGAGGTGAGCCCGAGGCCTCGCGGGCAGCGTTGCAGGGGCTGCTGGAAGGCGTGGTGGCGAACCTGCGGGTGGAGGGCCTGGGGGCCGCCAGCGGGCCGCTGATCCGGGGCGACGTCGGGACGGTGGCGCGACATCTGCAGAGGCTCGACGGCGACGACCGCGACTTCTACGCCCAGGTTTCGCGCGCCCTGCTGCGGGCCTTCGGTCCCACCCTGCCGCCCGATACGCGGGCGGCGTTCCACGCCCTGCTGCACGAGGACCCATGAGGCTCTACGTCAACGTCGACCACGTCGCGACGGTCCGGCAGGCCCGTCGCACGGACGAGCCCGACCCGGTACGGGCGGCCATCCTCGCCGAGCTGGCCGGGGCGGACGGCATCACCATCCACCTGCGGGAGGATCGGCGCCACATCCAGGACCGCGACGTCCGGGTGCTCATGCAGATGGCGCGCACCGTGGTGAACCTGGAGATGGCGGCGTCGGGCCCCATCGTGGATCTGGCGCTGGAGCTCAGGCCCTTCCAGGTGACGCTGGTGCCCGAGCGCCGGGAGGAGGTCACGACCGAGGGGGGCCTGGACCTCGCGGGGGCGGGCGCCCGCGAGCGCGTCGGCGCGGCCGTGCGGACGCTCACGGAGGCGGGCATCCATAGCTCGCTGTTCATCGATCCCACGTCGGAGGCGCTGGAGGCGTCCCGCGCCCTCGGGGTGCCCGCCGTGGAGCTGCACACGGGTGAGTATGCCAATGCGCGGGGCGCGGCGCGCGAGCGGGAGCTGGATCGCCTGGCACGGGCGGCCGCGGAGGGCAGCCGACTGGGGCTGGCCGTGCACGCCGGCCATGGCCTCACCTACGAGAACGTCACACCGGTGGCGGCCATCCGGGAGATCGAGGAGCTGAACATCGGTCATAGCATCGTCTCCCGGGCGGTGCTGGTGGGCATGGAACGGGCCGTGCGCGAGATGCGCGCGCTGCTGCGGGAGGCACGGACGCCGTGAAGCTCGACTGGAAGGCGGGACTGGGGATCGCCATCAGCGTCGGGCTGCTCTGGTGGCTGTTCCGCGATCAGGATCTCGGGCTGATCGCGTCGCAGATCCGGGGGGCCGATCCGCTCCTGTTCACGCTGGCCACCGCCATCGCCGTCTCCGCCTATGCGATCCGCGCCTGGCGCTGGAAGATCCTGCTGTCACCGCTCTGTCGCGACACGAGCTTCTACCATCGTTGGGCCACCACGCACATCGGCTTCATGGCCAACAACCTGCTGCCGGCGCGCGTGGGCGAGTTCGTGCGCGCCTACGCGCTGGCGCGGGTCGAGCCGGTCTCCGTGTCGGGCGCGTTCGGCTCGCTGGTGGTGGCGCGCTTCCTGGACGGCATCTCGGTGGTCGCCCTGCTGATCGTGGCGGTGGCGCTGCCCAGCTTCCCCACGGGCGTCATGGTCTTCGGGCAGCCGCTGGGGGGCTTCGTGCGCGGCGTGATCGTCACGCTGAGCGTGCTGCTGGTGATCATCGGCACGCTCGTGCTGGTGCCCGACCTCGCCCGCGGGAGCGTCCGCCGCTTCGGCGTTCTGCTGCCGCCGGCGCTGGCCGCCCGCCTGACGGTCATGACGGACCAGTTCCTGGATGGGCTGTCCGTCCTGCGCGACCCGGCATTGTTCGCCGCGTCGCTCGCGCTCAGCCTGCTGCACTGGAGCTGGTACGGACTGTCGTTCCTGCTGGGAATGGCGGCCTTCCACATCGACCTGGGCTACGGCGCCGCGCTCTTCACGCAGTCGCTGGTCGCCTTCGGCGCCGCGATCCCCTCCGCTCCCGGGTTCTTCGGCACGTGGCACGCCGCGGCCAAGGTGGCGCTGGTGGATGCCTACGGCGTGCCCGAGACGCAGGCGCTGGCGTTCGCCACGGGCTACCACCTGGCGGGCTTCCTGCCCATCACCGCGTTGGGGCTCTACTACGCCTGGCGGCTCAACATCTCGGTGACGCGACCCGAGTCCGACGCGCCTCCGGCGTCGGTGGAAGCGCAGGGCGCGGCGTGACCCGCGCGGTGCGCGTCGCAGCGCCCGCCAAGCTCAATCTGGTGTTGCGCGTGCTCGCGCGGGAGGCGAGCGGGTGGCACCAGATCGAGTCGTTGTTCGCGGCGGTGGATCTGGCGGATACGCTCACCGTGGAGGTCACGACGCAGAGCCGCGAGGTCACGCTGGAGGTCGACGGCGACGTGGGTGGCGCTGCCGCGGAGGACAACCTCGTCGCGCGTGCGGTCGGCGTCTTCCGGGCCGCGAGCGCCGAAGCGCTTCCCGGCCTCCACGTCCGCCTGACCAAGCGGATCCCCGTGGCTGCGGGGCTGGGAGGCGGCTCCTCCGACGCGGCAGCCGTCCTGCGCGCCCTGACGGCGCTGTTCCCGCAGGCGGTGCCCGAGCGCGAGCGGCTCGGCCTCGCCGCGGCGCTGGGGTCCGACGTCCCGTTCTTCCTGGCGGCGCGCCCGTGGGTGTGGGCCTGGGGGCGGGGGGGCCGCATGCTGACGCTCGAGCCGCCGCCCGCGCGGCCGGTGCTGATCGCGGTCCCGCAGGACGGCGTGGCCACGACCGGCGCCTACGCTGCGCTCGGCGAGGCGGCCCGGCTCCGCGCCGCCGAGCCCTGGCTGGCCGAAGGCCCGGAGCTGGAGCGCTGGGAGACCGTGGCCGGGCTCAGGGAGAACGACTTCGAGTCCGCGCTGCACCCGGTCCGCCCGGACCTGGCGCGGATGGCGCGCGCCTTCGAGGAGACCGGCGCGCTCCTGTGCGGGATGACCGGCAGCGGAGCGGCCCACTACGGGGTGTACGCCACCACCGCCGAGCTGGAGCACGCCGCCCGTCACCTGGCGGGCCTGGATCCAGGGTGGCGGGTGTGGCCCAGCGCGACCCGCACGGAGTGGCCGCCGGTGGAAGTGCTGGGGTAGGGGAGGGCTGCCGCGGGCAACGCCGGGGCGGCCACCGCGGTATGCGGCCGCGGGCGGTCCCGTCCGGTGGGCGCGCGTCGGGGGCCTCCCGGCGGGTTGAGCCGACCTCCGCGAACGGGTACGATTGCCATCCGGCCCTGGCCGGTCTGGCCCGTCGTCTAATGGCAGGACACCGGTCTTTGGAACCGGTAGTGGTGGTTCGAATCCACCCGGGCCAATCCCCCCCTCCCGTAGTCCCGCCACCCCTCCGGTCGTATCCTGGGGCATGCCCCTCCGCGTCCCGCCCCTCGTGTTCTGTGGCATCCTGGCGTCCGCTTCGGCTGCCGCTCTGCCCCTGGCCGCCCAGGAGCCGGAGCGCCCCGACTCCAGCGACCTGCGCGGGGACGCCCGCAGCGCCCAGTCCGCCTTCGAACGTCTGCGCGTCCGGCGCCTTCCGCGCGAGCTGATGGGCAGCGGCGGCTGTGACGAGGTCATCGGCCGGATCTGCATGCGGCACGACGGCGATGACGACTTCGTGCCCCCGCCCGAGGACGAGGACATCACCGAGGGTCGGGAGCGCCTGCTCGCGGAGCTGGCGGACATCGGGCGTGCGATTCCCGGAGACGACTGGGTACTGGGCCAGCGGGTCTGGTATGCCATCGAGGCGGGGCGGCCCGAAGAGGCCATCGAGCTCCCCCAGCCCTGCGCGGCCACCCCGTGGTGGTGCGCCGCCCTGGAGGGCCTGGCCCTCCACGCCGCAGAGCGCTTCGAGGACGCGGAGCGCGCGTTCGGACGGGCGCTGCAGGCGATGCCGGAGGAGACCCGCGCGGCCTGGGACGACGCCACCCAGGCCGTCCTGGGGCGCGAGCGTCTGGGCTGGCTGGAGGAGCAGCCGGACCGGGACGCCGCGCTCGAGCGCTTCTGGCGGCTGGCCGATCCCTCGTGGATGGTGCCCGGCAACGATCGGCGCACGGCCCACTGGGCCCGGCTGACGGCCTCGGGCATCCGCGACCGGGCCCGCAACGCGTACGGGCTGTCGTGGGGATTCGACCTGGAGGAGCTGCTGATCCGCTACGGGTGGGAGATCTCCTGGGGCCGTGACGTGTGGCGGGCCGGCCAGATGGAGGACCGGGTCGTGGGTCACCACCCGCCCCGGAGTCGGGAGTACGCGCCACCCGAGCCGGTCCTGGCCGATCCGGCGGCCACGGCGCCCGATGACTGGGCGCTGGAGGGGAAGCGTCCGCACACCGCCTACGCCCCCACCTACGCGCCGGAGTTCGGCGCCATGCTCCCGCAGCACGCCGCGTTCCGACGCGAGGAGGGCGTGCTGCTGATCGTGGCGCCGGACTCTGCCGACGTCCCCGGCGAGCGGGGCCTGGTCCTGCTCGATCTGGAGGGCGAGCGCACCGTGGCGAGCCCCGACACCGGTCGGGTCCAGCAGGCCCGGGTCCCGTGGGGTCGGTGGATGATCAGCGCGGAGTGGATCCAGCCCGACTCGGGACGGGCGCGGCGGGCCCGGTTCGGCGCCGAGTGGACGCCCGTGGCGCCCGACGTCCCCACCCTCTCCGATCTCCTCCTGGTCACGGGAGGCCGTACCCTCCCCGTCACGCTGGAGGACGCGGTCGCCCGGGCCCACCCGGGGCGGGTCCTGCGGTCGGGCCAGCGCCTGGCGCTGGCCTGGGAGCTGTACCGCTTCGGCGGCCGGGCCGAGGAGGTGGCGTACCGGGTGCTCCTGGAGCCCACCGACACGGGGCTGTTCCGGCGAGCCGGGGAATGGATGGGGGTCCTCGACCCGGAGCGGCCCGTGGTGCTGGCCTGGTCCGAGGTCGACGAGCCCGCCCCCGAACCCCACTTCCGCAGCGTGGATCTCACGTTGCCGGAGCTGGAGGCCGGCGCCTACCGCCTCAGCCTGGAGGTCCAGCTCCCGGGACGGGCGCCGTTGGTGGCCGTGCAGCGGGTCCGGGTGCTGGAGGAGGGGGAGGGCCGTTCCGCGACGGACGCCCCGCCGCGGTCCAGGCGCTGAGCGGACGGGCCGGGAATCCGGGTCCGGGGCGGACGTCGCGGGGGCGCCCGAGGTCCCGCGGTCCGGTGCGGCGAAACCACCGCAGTTGACGGTACTTCCGGGCGTTTCTACCATAGTGGGCTGTTGACTCGGAGCCCGGAACGCGGCCAGCCCACGGATGGACGACACCTTTCAGCGGGGCCCTCTCCTCCTTCTCTCGGGGCGGGCCAACCTCCCCCTCGCCGAGGAGATCGGGACCCTCCTCGGGTGCTCGGCCAACGGGGCCACGATCCGGAACTTCTCCGACGGCGAGATCTTCGTCCGCATCGACCGCAACGCCCGCGGGCGGGACGTCTTCATCATCCAGCCCACCGTCCCGCCGGCCGACCACCTCATGGAGCTCCTGCTCCTGTGTGACGCGGCCAAGCGTGCGTCGGCCGCCCGCATCACGGCCGTGCTGCCCTACTACGGCTACGGACGTCAGGATCGCAAGGACCAGCCGCGTGTGGCCATCGGCGCCAAGATGGTGGCCAACCTGATCACGGCCGCCGGTGCCGACCGCGTGCTCGGCATCGACTTCCACCAGCATCAGATCCAGGGCTTCTTCGACCTGCCGGTCGATCACCTGTACGCCGCACCGGTGCTGGTGAAGTACTTCCTGGACAAGGGGCTGGAGAACCGCGTGGTCGTGGCTCCGGACGTGGGCTCCGCCAAGATGGCCCGCGGTTTCGCCAAGCGACTCGATGCCGGCCTGGCCATCGTGGACAAACGCCGTCCGGCCCCCAACGTCTCCGAGGTGCTCAACATCGTCGGGGACGTCGAGGGCTGCACGTGCATCCTCGCGGACGACATGATCGACACCGGGGGGACCATCGCGTCGGCCGTACATGCGCTCAAGGAGCGCGGTGCGTCGCGTGTGTTCGCGTGCGCCACGCACGCGCTGCTGTCCGGGAGCGCCCGGGAGAAGCTCTCCCAGGCCCCGCTCGAGGAGCTGGTCGTGACCAACACGATCCACATCCCCGAGGAGCGTCGTTTCCCCCAGCTCAAGATCCTCTCGGTCGCACGCCTGTTCTCGCACGCGATCGAATACATCCACAAGAACGAGTCGGTGAGCCAGCTCTTCGGAGCGCCCGACATGAAAACCGCCTAGAGGTCGAGCCATGTCCGA
Organism: Gemmatimonadota bacterium; assembly: GCA_041390125.1. Classification (NCBI taxonomy): domain Bacteria; kingdom Pseudomonadati; phylum Gemmatimonadota; species Gemmatimonadota bacterium. Next base: position 354,375 of record JAWKQN010000005.1, read on the forward strand.
AGCAGCTACGTTGAAGGCCGAGCGCAGGGAAGGGACCGGGAAGGGCGCTGCACGCAAGCTGCGCGCGGCCGGCCGCGTGCCGGCCGTGGTGTACGGCGCCGACAGCGATGCCCAGTCCCTCACGGTGGACGCCCACGAAGCCCGTCTGTTGTTCGAGCGCATCTCGGTGGAGAACACCATCGTCTCGCTCGAGATCGAAGGGGAGTCGGGAGCGGTCGACACGCTCGTGCGTGAGGTGCAGGTCCACCCCTACCGGCAGCACCTCGTCCACGTGGACTTCCTCCGCATCCAGAAGGGTGTGGCCGTCCACGTGCAGGTGCCGGTCCACTTCGAGGGCACGCCCAAGGGTGTGCGGCTCAGCGGCGGCATGTTGGAGCAGCACGTGCACGACCTGGACGTGCGCTGCATCCCCTCGGCCATCCCCGACCACCTCGAGGTCGACGTCAACGCCCTCGACATCGGGGACTCGCTGCACGTGTCCGACATCGCGGTCCCGGCGGGCGTGGAGATCGTGACGGAGGCCGGACGGACGCTGTGCACGGTGGTGCTGCCCAAGGGGGCCGAGTCGGAAGCGGCCGCCGCGGAAGGCGAGGCTGCGGGCGCGGAGGCGTAGGCCATCGCGCGCGGGACCCACATCGTGCTCGGCCTCGGCAATCCCGGTCCCGAGTACGACGCAACCCGACACAACGTGGGGTGGTGGGCCCTCGATCGCATGGCGCACGACTGGGACCTGGGACCGTTCGAGCGCGAGGGAAAGAGCCTGATCGCGGAAGGCCGCGTGGGCCGACACCCCGTCCGGCTGGTCAAGCCGCTGACCTGGATGAACCGCAGCGGGCAGGTGGTGGGGGCGGCGCTGGAACACCGCGACCCCGCCACCCACCTGATGGTCCTCGTGGACGATGCCTACCTCGACGCCGGGCGCCTGCGCCTGCGAGGGAAGGGAAGCGCGGGCGGCCACAACGGGCTGGAGTCCGTGGAGCAGGCGCTGGGGACCAGCGCGTACGCGCGCCTGCGCATCGGAGTGGGTCCCCGGCCCGAGCGGGGGGACCTGGCGGACTGGGTGCTGGCGCCCATGTCCGCGGAGGACGAGCAGAAGGTGCTCGACCGGTTGGAGGACGTCGTGGACGGCGTCCGGGTGTGGATGGACCGCGGCCTGGAGGCCGCGATGAATCGGGTCAACGGATGACGAACGCCCCCGCGGGGCCGAGACAACGCGAGAAAGGAACGAGATCCCGAGCATGAGCGACATCGTGAGCATGACGGGCTGGGCCTGGGCGGTCGGCCTCCTCGGCCTCCTGGTGGCCGGCGGCATCTACGGCTACGTGAAGCGCCAGTCCCCCGGCACCGCCGGCATGATCGAGCTGTCCGATCAGATCCACGACGGCGCCATGGCGTTCCTCAACCGCGAGTACCGCGTGTTGGGCCTGTTCGTGGTGATCGTGGCCGCGCTGCTCTTCTTCGCGATCGGAAGCGAGACGGCCCTGGCCTATGTCGCCGGCGCGTTGTGTTCGGTGGCCGCCGGCTTCTTCGGCATGAAGGCGGCCACACGCGCCAACGTGCGCACCTCCGCCGCCGCCAAGGACGGCGGGGCGGGCAAGGCGCTGCGGATCGCCTTCTTCGGGGGGGCGGTCATGGGCCTGTCGGTGGCCGCGCTCGGCCTGATCGGCATCGGCGGCTTCTACTTCGCCTACGTGGTGCGCTCCGGAGACGGCATGCTGGCCCACTTCGCCGAGGTGATCTCCGGCTTCGCCATGGGGGCCAGCTCCATCGCGCTCTTCGCGCGCGTCGGCGGGGGCATCTACACCAAGGCGGCGGATGTCGGGGCCGACCTCGTCGGGAAGGTGGAAGCCGGCATCCCCGAGGACGACCCGCGCAATCCGGCCACGATCGCCGACAACGTCGGCGACAACGTGGGCGACGTGGCGGGCATGGGCGCCGACATCTTCGAATCGTACGTGGGCTCGGTGGTGGCCACGGTGGCCATCGGTGCCACCGCGGCGGCGGCTGGCAGCGGCGCGGGTGCCGTGGCGCTCCCCATCCTGACCATCATGGTGGGTCTGTTCTGCTCGCTGCTGGGGATCGGCGCCATGCGCCTGCTGGAGCGCTCGAGCCCGGCCTCCGCGCTGCGCAACGCACCCATGCTGGCGGCCGCGCTCTTCCTGATCATCATGTTCTTCGTGGTGCGCGCGCTGGACGTGCGCATCGTGGGCGTGCTGACCGGCGAGTCCTTCGGCGCGACGGGCCCCTTCTGGGCCATCCTGGCCGGCACCATCGTCGGCATCGTGATCGGGTTGGTCACCGAGTACTACACGGCCGCCGGACCCATCCGGAAGATCGCCGACGCCAGCGAGACCGGCTCGGCCACCAACATCATCACGGGCCTGGCGGTGGGGATGGAGTCGACGGCCATCCCGTTGCTCCTGATCTGTCTGGCGATCTTCATCGCCTTCAGCGCGGCGGGCCTGTACGGGATCGGCATCGCGGCCGTGGGCATGCTGGCCACCGTGGGCGTCACCATGTCCGTGGACGCCTACGGCCCCATCGCCGACAACGCGGGCGGCATCTCCGAGATGAGCCACCTGGGCCCCGAGACCCGCGCCATCACCGACTCGCTGGACGCCATCGGCAACACGACGGCCGCGATCGGCAAGGGCTTCGCGATCGGCTCGGCGGCCCTCACCGCGCTGGCGCTCTTCAGCGCCTACGCCTCGGCCGTGGGGCTGACGCAGTCGGGCATCTCCATCGTCAACCCGATGGTCGTCATCGGGCTCTTCATCGGCGGCATGCTGCCGTTCCTCGTGGCGGCCATGACCATGACCGCGGTGGGTCGGTCGGCCGGCGCCATGGTCGAAGAGGTCCGCCGCCAGTTCCGCGAGATCAAGGGCCTCATGGAGGGGACGGCCAAGCCGGACTCGGCGCGTTGCGTGGACATCTCCACGCAGGCGGCGCTCCGGGAGATGATCCTGCCGGGCGTGACGGCCGTGGCGGCGCCGGTGCTCGTGGGCGCCTTCGTGGGCGTGGAGGCGCTGGGCGGCCTGCTCGCCGGCGCCACGGTGACCGGCGTGCTCATGGCGCTCTTCATGGCCAACGCCGGCGGCGCCTGGGACAACGCCAAGAAGTACATCGAAGGCGGAGCGCACGGCGGCAAGGGCTCCAACGCCCACAAGGCCGCCGTGGTGGGTGACACGGTCGGAGATCCCTTCAAGGACACGTCCGGCCCGTCGCTCAACATCCTGATCAAGCTGATGAGCGTGGTCTCGCTGGTCCTTGCGCCCTGGCTCGTCGAGCTGCACGCCGACGGCGCGGGCATGGGCTGGCTGTTCGAGACCGTCCGCTCCTTCTTCGTCTGATCGTCGTGTCGAGAGGCGGCCCGTCCCGGAAGGGGCGGGCCGCCTCCGCATTCCCACCCGGGGAGATCCATCATGCGTGAGCCCACGTTCGAGAACGCCCTCGCCTTCGCGCAGGACCTGATCCGCATCCCGTCCCTCCCGGGACAGGAGGGCGCGGTCTCCGAGCGGGTCCGCGACGAGATGCAGGCGCTCGGGTTCGCCGACGTGCGCATCGACGAGCTGGGCAGCGTCGTGGGCGTGGTGCGGGGCCGGGGCGAGGCGCCGCCGGTCATGCTGTCCTGCCACCTGGACATCGTGGCCCCCGGGGATCCGGCGCAATGGGAGCACCCCCCCTACGGCGGCGTGGTGGAGGGCGGCTTCCTGCACGGGCGGGGCGCGATGGACATCAAGGGCCCGCTGGCGTTGCAGACGTATGCGGCCGCCATGCTTGCCGGCCAGGCGGCGGGAGACGTCATCGTCGCCCACACCGTCCTCGAGGAGCGGGGCGGGTGGGGCATGGAACACCTGATGAAGAGCGGGACGGTACGTCCCGCCGCGGTGATCATCGGCGAAGCCACCCATGGGGACATCGCGCTCGGTCACCGCGGGCGGGCCGAGGCGGAGGTGGTGCTGCGCGGCGTGGCCGGCCACGCGTCGGCGCCCGACCGCGCGCGCAACGCCCTCGATCTCCTGCCCGCCGCGCTCGCCGGGATCGGTGCGCTGGCCGAGGACGACCGCTCCGATCCCGTGCTCGGGCGCGCGACCGCGGTGGCCACCGGGGTGGAGGTCCGACCCGAGAGCCGCAACGTCATCCCCGACGAGGTGGTGGTGGTGGTGGACTGGCGGATCCTGCCGGGCTCGACGTCCGAGGCGCTCGTGGAGGCGCTCGAGACGGCCATCGCCCGGCACATGGGCCCCCTGCCGGACGGATTCGGCATCGACGTGCGCATGGCGCGCGAGCACCAGCGCACGTGGACGGGCGTGGAGCGGGACCGGCCCATGTTCACGCCGGGGTTCCTGGTCGACGCCGACCATCCGGTGGTGCGGGCCGCCGCCTCCGCTGCGGGACGCCGCAACGGCACGGGCGCGGCCCACGCCCGTCCGTGGGCGTTCGCCACGGATGGCGGCTGGACGTGTGGCGTGCACGGGATCCCCTCGTTCGGCTTCGCGCCCGGAGAGGAGCGCCATGCCCACACCAACACCGAGCGCCTCGACCTGGAGGAGGCACGCTGGGCGCTGGACCGCTATCCCCACATCGTGCAGGCCGTGCAGGCCGCGGTCGTCTGAGCGACCCGCCTGGGGCAGGGCCACATGGCCGCGGAGCGCCCGACCGAGAGACCGTGCGCCTGGCTGCGGCGCACTCCTGCGCGGCCGACGTGTTCGCGACGGTGGGGGATTGCCCCACATCGCTCACCGACAATCCTCTACACGTTTGACGCCAACCCCTGACCCCCGTAATCATACGGACCCCCTAGATTCGACGTGGGTCAGAACGGGAAGCTGCCCGATCCGGGTCTGATCCGACCGTAGCAACGACCGGGCTGGAGGGAGAAGGGTGGCGATGTCGAGTCGAATCGGGACTCTACGATGGCTGCTGATCTTCCCCGTTCTCGCTCTCTTCGCCGCTTGCGAGGAGAGCGTCGTCTTTCGGGACCGGGAGCTCTTCGAGACTCCCCCCGACGAGGCGGCGGGGTTCCTCGGCTACAGTGACATCGACAGCAAGCTGACCACCTGCGGCAACTGCCATGTGGGACAGCAGGCCCGTTGGGTGCAGACTGCGCACGCCGATGCCTGGGAAGGGTTGCAGGCCTCCGGCCATTCGCAGTCCTTCTGCGAAGGCTGTCATACCGTCAACGAGCTGGGCAACGCGGTCACCCAGCTGGCCGGCTTCAACGCCGCCCCGGAGGACCGCTACCACGACGTGCAGTGCGAGAGCTGCCACGGGCCCGGACTCACACACGTCCAGAACCCGGACGCCAGCCAGCCGCTCGCGTACATGGACGCCGATCTGACCGCGACGGTCGGATGCACGGAGTGCCACCAGGGCACGCACCATCCCTTCGCCGAGGAGTGGCAGCAGTCCAAGCACGCCGAGATCGTCGCATCGGCAGCCGACAATGCCGCCTGTACGTCCTGTCACAGCGGTGAAGGCGCCCTGAAGGCCTGGGGCATCGAGGTGGACTACATCGAGAAGGACCAGTTGGGACCGGGCAACCACCTGGCCATCACCTGCGCGGTGTGCCACGACCCCCACGGGTCGGTGAACGAAGGACAGCTGCGCTTCCCGGTGGACGTGGCGTCCGAGGAAGAGAACCTGTGCATGAAGTGCCACCACAAGCGCGGCGTGCCGGATCCCACCACGTTCCGGGGCCCGCACTCGCCCGAAGGACCCACGCTCCTGGGCGTGGCCGGGTGGTGGCCACCCAACCTCGAGTTCCCGGGCGGCTCGATCCGCGCGACGCACGGGTCGGAAGCCAATCCCAAGCTGTGCGCGAGCTGTCACGTGAACAGCTTCGACGTGACGGATCCGGATACCGGCGATCACGTGTTCACCGCGACCGGACACCTCTTCGAGGCGATCCCCTGCCTGGACGCCAACGGCGCTCCGGTGCCGGGCGGTGCCTGTGACGAGACCGAGCGTACGTTCGAGTCCTGCGCGACGTCGGGCTGCCATGGCACGGCCGAGGTGGCACGGGGGCTGAAGTTCACGGCCGAGCAGCGCATCGACAACCTGGCGAGCGCGCTGGAGGCCCTCGTGGCCCAGGTGCCGGCCTCCGAGTTTTCGACCACGGATGCGCGCTACACGGTGGGCGAGGGCGCGCGCTTCAACGCGGAGCTCGCGCGGGCGAGCGGTGCCGCTGTCCACAACCCGTTCCTGATCGAGGCGCTGCTCACGGCGTCCATCAACCAGGTGAGCGAGACCTACAGCCTCGCACCGCCCGCGATGGATCTCCGGAATCTGTTGAGCATCTCCGAGTAGCGGGTCGTTCGCGTCCTGCATGGCCCGACCGCGGTTCGTCCGGACTACGGACGGCCGCGGTCGTGCCATCCGGGCGCGGCTTCCGCTCGATCCCTTCCACGTCCCGTCCCTCTCCGAGCCGTGCTTCCGGTGCCACGCTTGCTCTCCCTGCGACGGCTCCTCTACGTTGGGCGCGGCCCTCAGGTGGTGATCTTCCCCGCGCCCCGGATGCCGCGACCCGACCTGTTCCTGCGCAGCGTGCTGCTCGGCGCAGCCGCTCTGATGACGGCGGCCGCGCCGCCGCCGCTGGTCGCCCAGATGGGGGTCGACTGCGCCCGCTGTCATGCGGACCCGGAATTCCTGGTGGGGAAGGGGGGCACGCCCGCCGAGGACGCCCTCCTCTACGTGCCCGATTCGCTCCTGCACGAGACCGTCCACGCCGAGCTGACGTGCACGGAATGCCACACCGCCTTCGACGATGCCTTTCCCCATCAGCCGTCCGCCTCCACGGCCACGTGCGGCTCGTGTCACGAGGATGCCGACGCGGGCTGGATGGCGTCCTCCCACGCGCGGGCCCTGGCCGAGGCGGAGGACGGCCCGGACTGTGCGGCGTGTCACGGCGTCCACGACGTGTTCGCCACGGATGACCGGCGCTCGCCGCTCCATCCCCTCAGCGAAGCGGCGCTCTGCGGGGAATGCCACGCCGACCCCGAGATCGTCGAGACGTACTTCGCGGACCCCGCCGATTCGATCGCCCGCGCAGCCGTCGACAGCTACCACGAGACCGTCCACGGGCTGGCCATCACGGAGGACGGGCTCAACGTCTCCGCCACCTGCAGCGACTGCCACCGCGGCCACCTGGTGCTCCCATCGGATTCGCTGCGCTCTTCCGTTTATCCGGACTCGATCCCCACGACGTGCGGTACCTGTCACGAAGGGGTGCTCGAGACCTTCTGGACCAGCGCCCATGGTACAGCCCTCCGCGAGGGGACCGAGTCGGAGGACGGACACTCCGCGCCCACGTGCACGACCTGTCATTCCTCGCACGAGATCGTCGCACCCGCCGAGGCGTGGAAAGCGGACGTGGTCGAGGAGTGCGGGACCTGCCACGAGCGGGCCTACGAGACCTACTTCCATACCCACCACGGCAAGGTCACCCGTCTGGGTTCCGAGCTCGCTGCCAAGTGCAGCGACTGCCATACTCCACACCGGAACCTGCCCGTCGACGATCCGGCGTCGTCCATCAGCCTGGTGAACCGACTCGATACCTGTGCCGAGTGCCACGCCGGTGCGTCCGCGGGCTTCGCTTCCTACTTCGTCCACGCGGACGACACCGACCGTGAAGCGTACCCGCAGGTGTATTGGCCGCGCCTGGCCATGACGCTGTTGCTCTGGGGGGTCTTCGCGTTCTTCGGGTTGCACTCCGTCCTCTGGTTGGGACGTAGCCTCATCGGATCCCCCGTTTCGGCCGAAGCGCCGGAGGGGCCCGGACCCGAGGGCGGGTCGTCACCGGAGGAGCCATCCGGGGGGAGAGAACCGTGAGTACCGGTACGGGCACCGGGCGCCCACTGTCGGCGTCGGATCGCGGTGCACCCCGCTACATCTGGCGCTTCACGCCGCTGCAGCGGGGGTTGCACCTCGTCGTGATCATCTCGTTCTTCGGGCTGGTGATGACGGGGCTGCCGCTCCACTTCAGCCACGAACCCTGGGCCGCATTCCTCGTCCGACTGCACGGCGGCGTGGAGACCGCCGCCATCCTGCACCGGATCTGCGCAGTGCTCACGTTCGGCTACTTCTTCGTGCACGTGGGGTCCCTGGTCCTCCGGCTGGTCAAGGGGCCGGATCGCACGTCCCTCTTCTGGGGACCCGAATCGATGGTGCCGCAGCCCAAGGACGTGCGGGACGTGGTGCAGATGTTCCGCTGGTTCGTGGGCCGCGCGGCCCCGCCCCGCTTCGATCGCTACAGCTACCTGGAGAAGTTCGACTACTGGGCGGTCTTCTGGGGGGTCGCCATCATCGGCGGCTCCGGGTTGCTGCTGTGGTTCCCGGAGTTCTTCGGCCGGTTCCTGCCGGGCTGGGCCTTCAACGTCGCGCTGATCCTGCACGGCCATGAGGCGCTTCTGGCGCTGTGCTTCATCTTCACGATCCACTTCTTCAACGGGCAGCTGCGCCCCGACAAGTTCCCACTCGACCTGGTCGTGTTCACCGGTCGGGCGACGGAGGAGTACACGCGCGAAGAGCACCCGCTCGAGTACGAGCGCCTGGAGACCGAGGGCAGGCTGGAGGCGCTGCGCGCGCCGCCGCCGCCGCGGCCGCTCTACGTGGGTGCCGCCGTCCTCGGGATCGTCGCCATCGTGCTCGGCCTCACGCTGGCCAGCCTCGTCGTGTGGGCCAGCTTGAAGTGACCGGTCCCGTGCGGCGTCCGGGACGTCGGCCGGGCGCCCTCGTGCTCGCCCTGATCCTCGGTGCGTGCGGCGGCTCCGAGCCGCCGAGCTCCGTCGACGGTGCCCACGCGGATCTCGCATGCGCTGGATGCCACGGGGAACCGCTGGCGGAGGGTGTCGTCGGCTTCGCCCGGGACGGGACCTGCGAGACATGCCACGGGCCTTCCGGTCTCCCGTCCTCCGTGCGGATGGCAGGGGTCGGCTTCCGCCATCTGGACCATCCCGGCCTGGAGGCGGGTGCAGACGCCTCCTGCGGGACATGCCACACGCACCCGGACGGAACCTCCGACCTGGACGTTCGCACGGACGCCTGCGTGCTGTGCCACGCGGAGCCCCAGCCCACCGGTCCGCAGCGCTTCGTGCTCGAGCCGGACGGCTGCCAGGAATGTCATGCGGAACCTACCCACGTGGCGTTCGCCAGCACCGGTACGCCGATCGACCACGCCACGGTCCTCGAGAACGACATCCCCTGCCTGCAGTGCCACTACGATGTCACGGCCGGGAGCGGTGGGCTCGCCGAGGACGCCTGCCGCTCCTGTCACGGTCCGCCGGGCGCCGCCGTACGCCTGACCGGAGGCGAGCCGCGGGACGCATCCACCGTGCACGACCAACATGCCGTGGACGGGGGACCGGCGTGCACCCGGTGTCACGAGGAGATCAGCCACTCGGTCGTGGGGGTGGCGAGCGCGCTGGAGCTGGAGTGCACGGCGTGCCACGTGGAGGGGGACCCGGCCCTGCGGCAGCCCGTGGATTCGACCGCCCATGTGGAGGACCAGCTCGTCTTCGCGGGCCTGTCCCCTTTCCACGAAGGGGCCCTTCCGGCCGTGAAGTTCCGCGCGCGCATCTCCTGCCAGGACTGCCACTCGGCGGCCGCGATGCAGGCGGCGCCTGACTCCCCGGCGCGGTTGAGCGCACTGCGGCAGGAGTGCGTCGCCTGCCACGGGAGCCGTTTCGCGGGCCTGCTGGACGAGTGGGTGGAGGGCATGCGCGCCAACACCCGGAGCGTCGGAGCGTACGTCGCGGGCCTGCACGGGGATCCGCGGATCGATGCGTCGCCGGACGCGGACTCGCTGCGCTCGGTGGCCGATTCGCTGTGGACACTCATCTCCGCCGGTCACGGCGTCCACAACATCGGCGGGGCGGACCGGATGCTGCGGGACGCGCTGGCCGACGCGGCGGAAGCCTCCCGCCGGGCCGGGCTCGTTCCCGCTCCGCTTCCCGACCTGGGTCCGGTCGCGGACGCCGCGAGCTGTGCGCGCTGCCACTACCGCCCCGGTCGTTCACACGAGCGCTTTCCGGAGCCGTTCGACCACCGGGCGCACGGTGGGGCCGAGGGCCTCGAGTGCGCGGACTGCCATACGCCCGCCTCGCTCTTCGTGGCCGAGGATCGGGTATTCGATCCCGACCACGGCGGCATCACACTCGCGGCGGGAGATTGCCTCTCATGCCATCACGCGGAGCCCGAGCTCGCGTGCGCGTCCTGTCATGTGGAGGGAGATGCCTTCCAGGATCCGCACACCACGCTGCTGCCGGTGACCATCGAGCGCGATCGGCAGACCCGCCCCAGACCGGTGGACTTCTCGCACCTCGCGCACGATGCGGTGGACTGCACCCGCTGTCACACCGGGGCGCCGCCTGCGCTGGCTCCCGCCGACTGTGCGTCCTGCCATGAAGAGCATCACGACGTCGAAGTCTCGGGCTGCACGTCCTGCCACGGGGCGACCGTGAAGGAGGCCCACACGGTGGCGGACCATCTCGACTGCGGTGCGTGTCACACGAACGCCACCCTGGCGGATCTGGGCGCGGCGGACCGGCGCTTCTGTCTGCAGTGCCATGCCGAGCAGGTGGACCACAAGCCCGAAGGCGAGTGCGCCTCCTGCCATCTGCTGCTGGAGCCGGCCGCAGCCATGCGCCGCATCCTGGCCGCGGAGGAGGCCCCGCCCCGATGACGCGTCGGCTCGGCGTGCGTTGCGCGGGAGCGCTCCTGCTCCTCTCCGGGGTCGGGATCCGCCCGGCTCCGGCAGCCGGGCAGGGGGTGGTCGGCACCGCCACCTCCATCGTGCGCTACGTCGGTCTGCAGCCGCTCGTGCTGGATTCCTTCGCCGTCTCGGACGCGATCCCGGGGCCCGACGGCGGCTTCGTGGTGGACGGGCGGCCCGTCTCCTGTGTGCCCGGCGTCATCTGCACGGCCTACGGTCTGGGACCGGGAAGCCACGCCGCGCTCGCATCGCAGGACGTCCGGCTCACCGCGTGGGGGCTGGGCCTGCCCGGTCTGAGCGCCACGGCCTTCATGAGGGGCCGGCAGCAGTTGGACGGCGGGTACGCCTGGCCCCGCGGCGACGATCCGTTCGATCTGCTGCTTGGCTATCTGCAGTGGAACCGGCCGGGGCTGCGCGTTCGCCTGGGCCGCCAGGAGACGCTGTCACCGCTGGGATTCGCGAGCTTCGACGGCGTCAGCCTCCTCCTGGCCCCGGGGGGTCGCTGGCGCGTGGAGGCCTTCGGGGGACGGAGCCTCGCCCGGGGCCTGCGTTCGCCCCGCAATGAAGCCCTGCAAGGGCTCGACGACTTCGTGCCGTTGAACGAGGCCTGGCTCTTCGGCGGGCTCGCCACGTTGGCACACCGTTCCGGCGCGTCGCTCACGCTGCGCTACCAACGCGAGGTGTGGTCGGATGGCTCCACGCTGCTGAACGAGCGTGCCTCCGCGGAGGTGCGTGCACCCCTCGGGGAACGCCTGGATCTCTCGGCCCAGGGCGACTGGGATCTCGGGCTCGATCGGGCAGGGAAGGCCTCGGCCTCGCTCCACGGCCGCGTGACCGGCTGGATGGATGCCGAGGTCCGTGTGCGTCGCTATGTGCCCTACTTCGACCTCTCGACGGTCTGGGGCTTCTTCGAGCCCGTGGGCTTCACAGAGATCACGGCGCGCGGCGAGGCGAGGGCGGGAGGGAACTGGTCGCTGTGGGCGGCGGCCGGCCGGCGGGGGTACGAGGATACCCGCACCGTGCGGGTCCTCGGTCCGGTGGGCGACGACGCCTGGACCGTCGATGCGGGATCGCGGTGGCGCCCGGACGAGCGCTGGAGCCTCCAGGCAGGGTATCGCCTCGAATGGGGTGCGGGCGCGTACCTGCAGTCGGGCGACGTGTCCGTCGCATACACCCCGTCGCGCCGGGCCGAGGTGACGCTGCACGGCTCGCTGTACCAGCAGCTCGAGGAGTTCCGCCTGGGCGACCGCCGCCTCGGGGGCGGAGGCGTCAGCACCGCCTTCCTGGTGGGGGAGCGCGTGCGTCTGCGGGGCGGCTGGGTGCACCATGCCGTGCTCGGGGCCACCCGGCCCGACGATCTCATCGGCCCCCAGACGCGGGCCTGGACCGCCCTGGAGGTGCGCCTGGGGCAGGATCCCGGCCTGAGCACCCGGAGGGCCCGATGAGGGGGCTGCGCGCGCTGTCCGCATGGATCGTCGCTGCCGCGGGAGCCGGTGGCCTCGCGGTGGGCGCCGCCGCGCAGGAGCCCCCGGAAGTCCCCTTCCCGCACGAAGAGCATGCGGGTCTGTTTCCGCTCTGCGCCTCCTGCCACGCGGGCGCGGAGGTGGCCGCGGGCAGCGTGGCGCTCTATCCCGAGCCGACGCGCTGTGCCCAATGCCATGACGGCGTGGACGAGGCGCGGGTGACGTGGGCCGCACCCTCGACGCCACCGAGCAACGTGCGCTTCGCCCATGGTGTGCACGAAGCGCGCGTGGAGACGGCCGGCGACAGCGCGCTGGCGTGCGCGACGTGCCATGCACCCCGGCCTGACGACGCCTGGGCCGTGCAACGCGCCGTCACGGATTCCTGCTGGACCTGTCACGCGCACCCGGCCACGGAGCACTACGCGGATGCGGAGTGCTCGACCTGCCACGTACCGCTGGCCGAGACCCGCTTTCCCGTGGCGCGCGTCGCGGCCCTTCCCGAGCCCCCCGACCACGACCGGCCCGACTTCCTGGCCGAGAGCCACGGCGCCGGACTGATCCCGGACGACCTCGCGCGCTGCGCGACGTGTCACACACAGGAGCGCTGCACGAGCTGCCATGTGCGGACGATCGAGCAGATCGCCGCGATGCCCGTCGCGTCCGCGACGCTCGAGCTGCCGCCGTTCGACGCCCACTACCCCACGCCGGCCAGCCATCTCGAACCCGGCTTCGCGTGGGCGCATGCGCCCGAACCGGATCTGGGGGCGACTGCGTGCGGGACGTGCCACACCCAGGACGACTGCACCAGTTGCCACGTCGCCCCGATTCCCGTTCCCGTGCAGCCGCTGCCGTCCCGATCCGCGACCCGCGCACCCGGCGTGGGCCTCGTGCGCGCCGAGCCCGACAGCCACCTGCGCCCCTTCTTCGCCACCGATCACGGTGCGCTGGCCGCCGGGTCACTCGCGTCCTGCAGCGGCTGCCACACCACCGAGACCTGCACGCAGTGCCACGACGCGCCGCGGTCGGGTGGGTTCCATCCATCGGCGTTCGCGGCCCGGCACGCGGCCGAGGCGTTCGGGGCCACGATGGACTGCGCGACCTGTCACAGCACCGAGGCGTTCTGCCGCGCCTGCCACGTGGAGGCGGGGCTCGGCTCGACGGGACGCCTGGGCCCGGGGTACCACGACGCGGAGCCGCTCTGGCTGCTGCGGCACGGACAACCGGCGCGGCAGGCGCTGGAGAGCTGCGCCGGTTGCCACCAGCAGCGCGATTGCCTGCAGTGCCATTCCACGACGGGCTCCTTCCAGGTGAGCCCGCACGGCCCGGACTTCGACGCTGACCGCGCCTGGGAGCGCTCCGCGCCGACGTGCCTGGCCTGCCACGTGGCCGATCCGCGGACCTTGCCGCGCTGAGCGACCCGGACGCAACGACGCCCCGCGGCCGGAGCCGCGGGGCGTCGGGTGCTCACGGTGGTGTCGGCGACCGCCTCAGCTCATGGGCACGGTCTGGAGGAGCTTCCCGTCCACACGCTCGAAGATCTCGTCGAGCGAGCGACCCGTGATCGTGAGGCCGTGGTTCTTCAGCCCCACCACCGCGCGTGCGGGATCGTCCGCCGTGCGTACGATGTCGGCGACGGCCTGGCCCAGCTCCCGGGTGCCGCACGGGTAGTTGAACTCGGTGGACGGCACGCCGTGCATCCAGGCGTGCACGTGGAGGATGGCCCCCACGTCCGGGTGCTCGCGGTAGATCATCCAGTGCTCGATGGCGTCCACCGACACGCGACGCGGCTCCACCCCGGGCGGAACCGACAACAGCATCGCGTTGCGCTCCGGGTCGTAGTCCTTCACCAGCAGGATGTCACGACCGATCACGCGCAGGTTGGACTTGTCCACCCCGCTCGCGCTCATCCAGAAGCGGGTCTCGTCCAGCCGAGCGCTCAGGTTGCCGTAGGAGAGGCCGCCCAGCCCGTAGAGACGCTTGAGGTGGCGGATGTCGCGCTCCGTCAGGTACTCGTGCATCGGGAACGGAGCGGGAAGCAGCTCCAGCTCGTTCAGGTGCTGGCCGGCGCGGTGGATGGACTCGGTGATCCCATCCCCGTTCCAGAGCGCCTCGGGCAGGTCCTCGTCGAAGACGTTGTCGATGACCAGACGGCTGGACGCCAGTGGCTCGATCCGACGGTAGACCTGCTCGAAGTACTGCGGCCGGTCACAGTTGCCCGCCACGACGTAGTGCCCCTGCTCCGGCGTGACGAAGTGGATGTCGGGGTCCTGGGCCTCTCCGTCCACCAGCGCGATGAACAGGTTGGACAGCGAGCGGATCAGCAGCGGATAGCCGTGGACCAGGTGGCTGTCGAACGGACCGTCCACGTCGGCGACCCCGGCCAGGAAGACCGCCTGGGCGCGCCGCCGGAAGGGACGGGGCTCGGC